>JAADGZ010000016.1 GCA_013152045.1 Gammaproteobacteria bacterium | reverse complement strand
GGTAATCGGCATTTCCACACCCAGCACGCGTAGGATAGATAGAACGAATAAGCTCAGGTAGGATGGGTAGAGCGAAGCGAAACCCATCAATACTGTTAGTCATGCTCAGCGCGGATCGCGCGTTCCATCAGCGCCTGAACGGCATCTTTCGGCGCCAGGTTCTGGTGCAGCACCTTGTAAATCTGTTCGGTAATCGGCATATCCACACCCAACCTCTGCGCCAGGGTATGCACTTCACGGGAAGTATTCACTCCTTCCACCACCTGACCGATGTCGTCCATTGCCTGCTGAATGTCCCGCCCCTGACCTACCGCCAAACCCAAACGGCGATTGCGTGACTGGTTGTCGGTGCAGGTCAGAACCAGATCGCCCAAACCGGTAAGGCCGGTAAAGGTTTCTGTTTGCGCACCTAGCGCCACCCCCAGGCGGGTAACTTCCGCCAACCCGCGAGCGATCAACGCAGCCCGAGCATTGGCGCCGAAACCCAGGCCATCGGCAGCACCCGCCGCTATCGCCAGCACATTTTTCACTGCTCCACCCACTTCTACGCCGACCATATCGCTACTCGTGTAGGCGCGAAAATAATCGGTATGCAGTGCTTCGGCCAATTGCCGGGCAAACGCGGGATCGTTTGAGGCAACCGTCACCGCACCGGGCAGTTTCTGCGCCACTTCCCGCGCAAAGGTTGGCCCGGAGATCACTGCCGCAGTGATGTCCTCAGCCAACTCCTCTTTCACCTGTTGGTGCAACAGCTTGTGGCTACCAGGTTCCAGGCCCTTGGTAGCCCAGGCAAGTTTATGCTGGCTTTTTAGAAAGGGCTTGATGGCGCAGAGGGTCTGGCGAAAAACATGGCTGGGGACAACAATGAGCAGGATCTCGGCCTGCTTTAAAACCCCGGCCAGATCGGCGCTGATCTGTAGTGAGGAAGGGAAGGGCAGGCCTGGCAAGTAACTGCTGTTTTCACCTGCCAGAACCATTTCTTCTGCGCGCGAAGCGCGGTGCGTCCAGAGCGTAACGGCATGACCATTACCAGCCAGCAGCATCGCAAGTGCGCTGCCCCAAGAACCGGCGCCCAGCACGCCTATGCGATAAAGGGGCCGGGTCATACCGATCAGTGGGTCGCCTGTTGAGCCTGTTGCTGTTCCAGATGCTGAGTATACATGGCATTAAAATCAACTGGTGCCAGTAACAACTGCGGGAAGCCGCCACGAGTAACAACATCGGAGATAGCTTCGCGGGCATAGGGGAAAATAATCGAAGGACAGAATACCGCCAGCATACCGGCCATCTGATCTTCTGGCATACCCTCGATATTGAAAATACCGGACTGCTGAACTTCTACCAGATAGGCGGTATCCTCAGCCTGCTTGACCGTAACGGTGATGGACAGCACCACTTCATAAACGTTTTCACCAATGCTCTGACCGTTGGTATTCAGCTCCACATTAACCTGGGGCTGAAAATCTGCGGTAAATACCGCCGGTGCATTGGGAGATTCAAAGGAAAGATCCTTAACGTAGATTTTCTGGATTGCAAATTGCTGGGTGGGTTCTTGTCCGTTACCCTTGTCTTCAGTATCAGCCATGTTTTAGTCTTCTTTTGTGAAAGTTAAAAGTAAATCGCGTAAGTATCGTTTCTTATCGTGGCAAAAATATTACCAGATTAGCCCGTTAGGAGCATAGCCTGGTTCAAATTTGCTGATTAACCCAGCTAATCAGGCTGGGTAGATCCAGGGCACCAGCCATACGTGCGACTTCCTGGCCCTGACGAAAAATAGCCAGGGTTGGAATGCTGCGTATATTATATTGTCCAGCCAAGCTCTGTTCTGTTTCCGTATTCACCTTGGCCAGACGAATTCGGGGTTCCAGCTGTTGCGCTGCCTGTTCGAAAACCGGCGCCATCATTTTACAGGGACCACACCAGGGCGCCCAGAAATCAACCAGAACCGGAATATCATTTTTACTGATCATGCGGGTAAAATTCCCGCCATTCAGGTTAACCGGGACACCGGCAAATAAGGGTTGGTGGCATTTACCACATTTGCCACCCGCCGCCAGCTTTGCTCCTGGGAGCCGATTAATGCCCCCGCAATGGGGGCAGACAATATGCAGGGCTTCTGTTGTCATGCGATTTATCCCGCCAAACGAGTGTCCAGTTCACCAGCGACTTCCAGAAGGTGCAGATCATCGCAGCCACCAATATGCTGCTCACCAATAAAGATCTGGGGAACACTGGTCTGGCCGCTGCGCTGTTCCATCACCGTACGCTGTTCACGATCCTTATCAACATCAATTTCCGCATAGCTGACGTTCTTGCTGTCGAGCAGTGCTTTGGCACGCACACAGTAAGGGCAAAAACGAGTCGTATAGATAGTAACGTCCATCATAAAGTAAACCTCGTTGCTAGTTGCTTTAATTGTTATTTCTTTACCAGGGGAAGATTGGCGCTCTGCCAGGCCATCACACCACCGGCGAGATTATAAACCTCAAAACCCTGTTTTTTCAGTAGCGCGCAGGCCTGTCCAGAACGACTGCCCGAACGACAACTGACGATAATCGCCTTGTCTTTGTGTCGCTCCAGTTCCTGCAGCCGGTTTTTCAGCTGGCCCTGCGGAATGTGCAACGCATTGATTATATGACCGTTGTGGTACTCCCCGTCTTCCCGCACATCGACTACCAGCGCATTGTCATGGTTGATCATCTGGATGGCTTGCGAAGGCGAGACGGGTTTATAGCCGCGCAACCTGCTGCCCAGCAGGTTGTAACCCAGCATGGCCAGAATCACGACAAGCGCGCCAAACAACGGCAGGTTATGAGAAATAAAAGTTAGTATCTGTTGCACCATATTACATTCAGGCCATTGTCGTTATTAAAAATCGGAGTTAGACGCCGCAGGAGCCGCTGTGTTTGAAACCAAGTTTTTTCAGCAAAAATTCTGGCGGGCAGAAGCGGGTAATACCACTCTGCAGCAGATTAAAGCCGATAAAAGCCGTAAACCAAAGCCAGTTGCTACTTTGATAAAGCGGACTTGCTTCCGTGCCGAGGAGCAGTGAAATTAGGATAAAGCTGCCCGCCATGATACGGATAATACGTTCGATATTCATTATTAGAGTTCTTCCTCTGAATTAAAAATTAAAAACTGTGCTCTGAATAGGGCTGGGATCACGGAATTTCAAGGTGCTGGAGATGAAAATTTATCGACTGGAGCTGACCCCATACAGCCTGTACTGATCAGGCTCGGGGCTAATCCTGAATTTGATTTGCATCAGGATGGGGAGTCATTTCTACAGGACTAGTACAAAATACCTGGCGCATCATATCAATCAGGAGCAGGGTACGTTCATCACCTACACGATAATACACCCGATTGGCATCCTTACGTGAATCAAGAATTCCCTTGTCTCGCAAAATAGCCAGATGCTGAGAAATATTGCTCTGCGAGGTGCCCACACTTTCCACTATCTCCTGTACACTGATTTCTCTGTCGCCTAGAGTACATAGAATTTTCAAGCGCAAAGGATGAGACATCGCCTTTAGCGAGCGCGAAGCACGATCGATGTCTTCATCACGAGTGATCAAGATAGCGGGGTCAGAATTGATAGCGTCAATCTTGGAATACATATTAATCACCTTGTTGCAGCACGGTTTGTGATTATATAAAAGCTTGCGCTGCCCTTTATTATCAAAACATTATACAATTATGCTGCTTTTGAGAAGGTTTATTTATTAAAAACCTGATTTTTTATCCAAATACGGGACGCCAAAGCCTAATTTGCGCTAATAAACGGTATTTGGGACAATTCCGAAAATGATCTGGATTAATTCCAGCAACATGATGACTCACTAAATTGATCTGCCGACCAAGCCTATGTCACTAACGCCCAAACCAATGGTACTAATGATCCTCGATGGCTGGGGATATTCTGAGGAACCTGAAGGTAATGCCATTCTGCATGCCAAAAAACCAGAATGGAACGCCCTGTGGGAAAACCGTCCCCACACCTTCGTTCATGGTTCAGGTGCAGAAGTAGGCCTGCCATCAGGTCAAATGGGCAATTCCGAAGTCGGACACCTAAATCTTGGCGCGGGCCGCGTGGTCTATCAGGAATTTACCCGGGTCAGTCGTTCGGTAAAAACCGGCTCCTTTTTCAGCAACCAAACCCTGGTTGATGCTGCCGATATGGCACGGGCTAATAATAAGGCCCTGCATATTCTTGGCCTGTTATCCCCCGGCGGCGTTCACAGCCACGAGGATCATATTCACGCCATGGTCGAGCTGGGGGTACGTCAGGGGGTCGAGAAAGTCTATCTGCACGCCTTCCTGGATGGTCGTGATACCGCGCCCAAGAGCGCCCGTGACTCCATCGAAAAAATGGAAACCGTATTCGAGCGGGTGGGCGGCGGTTGTTTTGCCTCCATCATCGGTCGTTATTATGCCATGGACCGGGATCACCGTTGGCCGCGCATTCAGAGTGCCTATGATCTGATTACCCAGGGTAAGGCTGAATTTCAGGTAACAACGGCTATGGATGGACTGGAAATGGCCTACCAACGCGGCGAAACCGATGAATTCGTTCAGGCTACTGCGGTTATCGGCGATCAAAAGCAATCTGTTCAGGTGGAAGATGGCGATGTCATCGTCTTCATGAATTTCCGTTCCGATCGGGCCAGGCAAATCACCCGACCCTTTATCGAACCGGATTTCAACTGCTTCGAACGTGAATTGAAACCCAAACTGGGACAGTTTGTCAGCCTCACCGAATACAATTCGGACTATGATATTCCGGGGGCCTATCCGCCCGAGCGTCTACGCAATGTCTTTGGTGAATACATTTCCCACCTGGGGCTACACCAGCTGCGTATCGCCGAAACCGAGAAATATGCCCACGTCACCTTCTTTTTCAACGGCGGACGCGAAGAGCCGTTTGATTTTGAGGAGCGCGTTCTTATTCCTTCGCCCGATGTGCCAACCTACGACTTAAAGCCAGAAATGAGTGCACAGGAAGTCACTGACAAACTGATCGAGGCGATTGAAAGTAACAAATATGATGTCATTATCTGCAATTATGCTAACGCAGATATGGTCGGCCATACCGGCAATTTCAAAGCAACCATCAAAGCTATCGAATATCTGGATCAGTGTCTCGGCCGGGTCCGAGATGCAGTGCTCAAGGCAGGCGGTGAAATGCTCATTACCGCTGATCACGGTAATGCTGAAAAAATGATGAACCCGGAAACCGGCCAGGCGCATACGGCTCACACCAGCAATGTGGTACCGCTGATCTATGTGGGACGTCCCGCCAGATTTGAAGCGCGTGGCACCCTGGCGGATATCACCCCAACCATGCTCTATCTTATGGGGCTGGAAAAACCAAGTGCCATGACCGGCCATTCCCTGCTGGAGCTGGAAGACTGAAACACCTGCTTGCCAGCCTGCTGATTTTCAATCTCCTGCTTTTATTTGCAGGCAGCACACTGGCAGACAGGCTTAACCAGTCAGACCGCCAGACCAGAACCGAAGAACTCGCCCGCCTGCGCGACCGGATTCAGTCTCTGCGCGATGAGCTCACCGAAGCCCGCAAACTGCATAATTCGGTACAGCAGACTCTCAGCAAAATTGAAACCCGCATAAGCCGCCAGTCACGCAGCCTGCACCGGCTTTCCGGTAAACTTAGAGCCAGCAGGAAAAAGCTACTCGGCCTGAAAAAAAACCGCCGCCAGGAAGAGCAAAAACTGGCGGCCCAGCGAAAACTGTTGAGTAGACAAATTCGCTCGGCCTTCATGATCGGACGCCAGGAATACCTTAAACTGATACTCAACCAGCAAGATCCCGCCCTGTTTGGACGCACCCTGGTGTATTACAATTACTTTAATCAGGCCCGTAGCGAGCAGATTGCCCAGGTCCAGGTGGCACTTGAAAAAATTGAGAAGCTTAGCGCCCGAATCAGACTCGAAAGCAAAAAACTCCGCCAAATACGAGTAAAACAGCAGGCAGAAAAAAAAGCTCAGGAAAAAACCTACCGTGCCCGCGCTCTGGTGCTGGCGCGCCTGAATCGGAAGATCAAAAACAAGAGCCAGCAACTGACACAGATGAGCGCCAATGAAAAACGTCTGCAGCATTTGTTGCAGGCGATTAATCAGGCCATGCCGGATATTTTTGCCGAAGTCGATAAGCAAAAACCATTTGCCGCCTACCGGGGCAAACTGATGTGGCCGGTACGAGGCAAGCTCAAACGACTCTTCGGCAAACGCCGCCGAGCGGGCAAACTGAAATGGAACGGCGACATGATCATGGCCGCGAAAGGGCGCGAAGTACATGCTATTTCTCATGGCCGGGTCGCCTATGCCGATTGGTTAAGAGGCTATGGACTACTGCTGATTATCGATCATGGTGATGGCTACATGAGCCTTTATGGCCATAACCAGAGTCTCTACATGGAAACCGGCGATTGGGTAGACGCCAACGAAGTTATTGGCGAGGTAGGTGACAGTGGAGGACAACAACGCAGTGGACTCTACTTCGAGATTCGCTACAAAGGCAAACCGACCAACCCTGGCCGCTGGTGCAAACGCATACGCCATAGTTGATTTATTAAAACGATAGAATATAAAAAGAGTGTTTGCCATAATACTTTATTGTAATATCAAGCAGCTACGGAAATTAATTATACAGTTAGGCCCGAGACCAGCCTGGAGACGCTAATTCATGAAATTATTTAACAAAAACTTTCTTATCCTGATATTAGGCCTAATTATTGGCGTCTCGCTTGCTATTGGCCGAGGGGTACTGGCCGACCGCGAGGCCACGGCAACACCGGGCGCTCTGCCGCTGCAAACCATTCGCACCTTGAGCGAGGTATTTGGCAAAATCAAGGAAAACTATGTTGAGAAGGTCTCAGACACTGAGCTACTGGAAAACGCCATCCGCGGCATGCTCACCGGTCTTGATCCCCACTCCACCTATCTGGACGCCAAGGCCTTTGAAGAATTACGCGTCGGCACCAGTGGCCAATTCGGCGGACTCGGTATCGTGGTCGGCATGGAAGACGGTTTCGTCAAAGTCATCTCCCCCATCGATGACACCCCCGCAAAACACGCCGGGGTCAAAGCTGGCGATCTGATTATTCGCATCAACGACAAGCCGGTCAAGGGCATGGGCCTGGACAATGCGGTCAAGCTTATGCGCGGCAAACCCGGTTCAGAAATAAAACTGACCATTGCCCGCGAAGGCGCTGACAAACCCCTGCTGATCAAAATCAAACGCGCCATCATCCACGTCAAGAGTGTCAAACAAAAACTCCTGGAACCCGGTTATGGCTATGTACGTATCTCACAATTCCAGGAGCGTACCGGAGAAGATCTACGCAAAGCCATTTCCAAGCTGAAAAAAGAAAGTGGCGGTAAACTCAATGGCCTGATTCTGGATCTGCGCAACAACCCAGGCGGACTGCTAGATGCCGCGATTTCCGTATCCGACACCTTCCTCAGAAAAGGCATTATCGTCTCGGTAGAAGGACGCAAAGCCAGCAACCGTATCGTGCGTCAGGCAAAACCAGATGACTATATCGACGATGCGCCTATGGTGGTACTGGTCAACGGCGGCTCGGCTTCGGCTTCCGAAATTGTCGCTGGTGCCCTGCAGGATAACAAGCGTGCCATTATTATGGGCTTCCGGACCTTTGGTAAAGGCTCCGTGCAGACCGTCGTACCGCTGGGCAATAACCGTGCGATTAAATTAACCACCGCACGTTATTACACACCATCGAAGCGTTCGATTCAGGCCGAAGGCATCGAGCCCGACATCAAGCTGGATCACCTCAAGATTGCCACCCGCAAAGAGCACGGCTTTAAACAGCTTAAAGAAGCCGATCTGAGTCGTCATCTTAAAAACGACAATGGCAAACACGGCATTACGGAAAAGAAACAGGATAAAAACGCAAAAGACAGCAAGGATAGCGCGAGTCTCGCCAGTGATGACTACCCTGTTTATGAAGCACTGAATCTGCTCAAGGGATTGCATCTGCTAAGTTCGAAATAAGCGTTTTATCAGGATGCGTCGCCTGCGGATACCAATACTGGTCTGTGCGTTGCTGTTACCCCTGTTTGTACCCCTGACCACCAAAGCACAACCCGCGCTGGTGGACAGGGGCAACATTCGTAACAATGACATTGTCATCAGCATTATCATTGATGATATGGGTAATCAAATGGCCGCCGGTCGGCGTGCGCTCAACTTACCCGGCGCAGTAACCTATGCCTTGCTGCCACATCTTGCCAGTTCCCCTCGCCTGGCCGAGCTGGCTTATCGCCAACACAAAGAAGTCATGCTGCACCTGCCCATGGAAGCCGACAATGGCGAGGCACTCGGCCCCGGTGGCCTAACCCAAGCCATGGACGAACAACAATTAAAAGATGAAATGCGCCGGGATATCAACGCCGTACCGCATGTGCGCGGATTCAACAACCACATGGGCAGCCTGCTCACTAAAAACACTCAACGCATGACCTGGGTCATGCAAATGGCCATGTTCCGGGATGATCTGTATTTTGTCGACAGCCGCACTACCCGCGACACAGTGGCCCTGAAAGAAGCCGAAAAACACGGCATCCGCGGCGCCAAACGCGATGTATTTCTCGACTACGAAAAAAACAAACCGGAGATCGTAAAACAGCAGCTCAAAATACTGATTGCCCAAGCCAGGAAAAAAGGTACCGCACTGGCCATTGGTCACCCCTACCACGACACTCTGAAAATACTCGAAACTTGGTTGCCAACGTTGGCAAAACAGGGCATAAAGCTGGTCTCAGTATCTGATTTAATTTCCATTCGCAAAGCCAGGAGGAAGCAACGATGGCAACTGTCCTCGTCCCACTAGCCCAGGGTTGTGAAGAGCTGGAAGCCGTCACCATTGTGGATCTACTGCGCCGCGCCGGTATTGACGTGGTCACCGCCGGACTGGATGACAAGCCGGTCATCGCCAGTCGTGGCATGGTACTGATTGCAGATATGAATCTGGATCAAGCACTGCAAAAAGACTATGACATGATCGTGCTGCCCGGCGGCCTGCCGGGTGCCGATCATCTGAATCAGGATTCGCGTATTCAGTCATTACTGAAAACGATGTCCAGCGAAGGAAAGTTTATCGCTGCCATTTGTGCCGCGCCCAAAGTCCTGGCCAGCGCCGGCCTGCTGGATGGCCGTCAGGCCACCAGTTATCCCGGCAGCCTCGATGACCGCACTATTGCCGAGATGGACTACCGTGAACAGGCGGTGGTCATTGATGGCAAGCTAATCACCTCTCGTGGCCCGGGCACGGCAATGGATTTTGCTCTGAGCCTAATCGAACAACTGCTTGGCCGGGACAAGCGCGCAGAAGTGGAAGCGCCGTTACAGAGACTAAACTAATTTACCTCTCCCCACGTAAAAAAAACCTTGTTCTGGGTACCGGGCCGGCACCAACTCAGACTCCGTCCTCCCTGGCGCTGCAATGCTCCTGTCACAGCTGCCAGACCATTAAATAGCCAAATTGATGTCTGCACATGCAAATACTAGTCAGTGAATTAATCGTTAGATATATGGAGCGCCTGGGCATTGAATATATATTCGGCATGCCCGGCGCACACATCCTGCCGGTCTATGACAGCCTCTACGATTCAAGTATCAAGGCCATCCTGGCCAAGCACGAGCAGGGCGCCTCATTTATGGCCGGGGGTTATGCACGCGCTTCCGGCAAGATTGGCGCCTGTATCACCACCGCCGGACCGGGTGCCACCAACCTGGTAACAGGCATTGCCAACGCCTATGCTGATCGGCAACCGCTGCTAATCATTACCGGCGAAACCTCTACCCATATTTTCGGTAAAGGCGGTCTGCAGGAAAGCTCGGGGGAGGGCGGCAGTATCGATCAAAATGCTCTGTTCAAAGGCATTACCCGCTATAACAAAATTATTGAACGCAGCGACTATCTGGCCAACGTACTGAACCGGGCATCCAGTATTTTACTCTCTGCCAATTCTGGTCCGGTATTACTCAGCTTTCCCTATAATATCCAGAAAGAACTCGTCGACGAGAGCCTGCTGGATCATATAAAAACCCAGCGCAATATCCGCATCAAACCCGACAACTCACAGCTGGTCAGCAAACTGAGCACGCTCGTGCGGGAAGCGGAAAACCCCGTTATTGTCGCTGGCTTTGGCTGTATCAAGTCTGGTGGACAACAGGTAGTTTCGGAACTCAGCAAAATGCTGCAAATCCCGGTCACCACCAGCCTCAAGGCCAAGGGCGTTATTGACGAACAATCACCTTATTCACTGGGCAGCCTGGGAGTAACCTCGTACAGCAAGGCCTATCAATACATTTGCGAGAAATCTGATCTGTTAATTTTTCTGGGCAGTGCTTTCAATGAGCGCACCAGTTATCTATGGGATAAAAACCTGATGGATAACAAAAAGATCGCCCAGGTGGACATTAATGAAGAACAACTGGAAAAGGTTTTCAAGGCCGACGTGGCCATTTATGGCGATATTAAAGACGTAGTCTCTGATCTACTGAAACAACTAAAGACGCAGCCCAAACCCAACAAAAAACCGATCGACCTACATAGCAGCATAAAATCAGAGCATAACGCCAGCGAACACGATGCCGAGGTATTTAAATCTCGTTTTCCTCTAGTCGAACAGTTTTTTTCCAGACTGCAAAAAAGCTTCCCGGAAAATATTCAGATTTTCGATGACAATATTATTTTCGCGCAGAATTTTTTCAATGTTTCCATCGCCAATCGTTATTATCCCAATTCAGGAATTTCCTCTTTAGGCCAGGCGATTCCCGCCGCTATCGGCGCACGCTTTAGCCGTCAGCAACCTACCTTTGCCATTCTCGGTGATGGCGGTTTTCAGATGTGCTGCATGGAAATTATGACCGCGGTAAATTACGACCTGCCACTGAATATCATCCTATTTAATAATGCGACTATGGGCCTGATCCGTAAAAATCAGTCACAACAATATAATGACCGCTATATCAACTGCGACTTCATCAACCCTGATTACAAAGCCCTTGCACAATCCTTTGCTATTAACTACAGCAGGATTGCAAAGGAATCCGATCTCGATAATATTTTTTCAAATACCGATTTCAACAACACGATTAATCTCATTGAAATCATGATTGATAAAGACAGATTTCCGAATTACATCAGCAAGCGATAGTGGTAGTTTTAAACAATGACAGCGACCAGCCAAACTGCTCTGCA
>JAADGZ010000176.1 GCA_013152045.1 Gammaproteobacteria bacterium | reverse complement strand
CGTTATGACATCGATCTAACCAAGTGCATATTCTGCGGTTATTGCGAAGAATCCTGCCCGGTAGATTCGATTGTCGAAACACATATTTTCGAATATCACGGCGAGGAACGTAGTGACCTGTATATGACGAAGGAAAAACTGCTGGCAGTGGGTGACAAGTACGAAGCGCAGATCGCCCAGGCTCGTGAACAGGATGCGCGCTACCGCTAACTAGAGTGAACAGACAGAAATGGGCATAGAAAAATTTATTTTTTATATCTTCAGCGTGCTGCTCATCGCCAGTGCCAGCATGGTGATCAGTGTGCGCAACCCAGTCAAGGCAGCGTTATTTCTGGTGCTGGCATTCTTTGCCAGTGCCGTGCTTTGGCTTTTGATTCAGGCTGAGTTCCTTGCCATTGTGCTGGTACTGGTTTATGTCGGCGCGGTGATGGTGCTGTTCCTGTTTGTGGTGATGATGCTGGATATCAACATCGAACGCATGCGTGCAGGATTTATGCGCTATTTGCCACTTGGTATCCTGGTGGCCTTGAGCATGGCCGGGATGCTGATCTGGATCGTCAGTGGTGATGGTAGTGCCTTCGATCATAGTGTGTTGCATGGTCCAGCCTATAGCAATACGCAAGCTCTGGGTCTGGTCTTGTATACGGACTATGTTTACCCTTTCGAAATTGCCGCCGTGATTTTGCTGGTGGCGATTATTGCTGCGATTACTCTGACTTTGCGGCGACGACCTAATACCAAACATCAGAAGCCCGCTGATCAAATCGCAGTGAAACGCAATGATCGTGTACGAATGGTAAAAATGAAGGCGGAGGAAAGGAAATAAGATGCCCGAACTGTCTGACTATCTGATTCTTGGTGCAATTCTGTTCTCACTCAGCATTGCCGGTATTTTCCTTAATCGCAAGAATGTGATCATTATACTGATGTCGATAGAGTTGATGCTGTTGGCGGTGAATATGAATTTCATTGCCTTTTCGCACTTTCTTAATAATATCGAGGGTCAGGTGTTTGTTTTTTTCATCCTCACGGTAGCGGCGGCGGAAGCAGCCATTGGCCTAGCAATTCTGGTGGTGCTGTTCCGTAATCGGCGCAGTATCAATGTTGAAGAACTGGATTCCCTGAAAGGCTAGATAATGGAAAATATGCAGACCATTTACTTGTTGATCGTACTGGCACCGCTGCTGGGTGCGGTGCTGGCCGGGGTCTTTGGCCGACAACTTGACCGTCCTGCCGCACACTGGGTTGCGACCCTGGGGGTTGGCGTCAGTTGCTTGCTATCCATGTATGTCTTTAAGTATATGGTCATTGATGGCGCGGACAGCTTTAACGGCACGGTTTATACCTGGATGGTCAGTGACGGCGTGCATTTCGAGGTCGGCTTCCTGATCGACAAGCTATCCGCCATGATGATGGTGGTAGTGAGTTTTGTTTCGCTTATGGTGCATATCTATACCATTGGCTACATGCATGATGATCCGGGCTACAAACGTTTCTTCAGCTACATTTCCCTGTTTACCTTTGCCATGCTGATGTTGGTGATGTCTAACAACTTCATGCAACTGTTCTTCGGCTGGGAAGCGGTGGGTCTGATTTCCTATCTGTTGATTGGTTTCTGGTATAAAAAAGAAACAGCGATTTATGCCAATCTCAAGGCCTTCCTGGTTAATCGCGTGGGTGATTTTGGTTTCCTGCTGGGTATCGCTGCAGTGCTGATGTATTTTGGTACCCTGGATTATGCGCAAGTCTTCAACAATGCCAGCATTCTCAACGGTCAGACCATTGAAATCATCGGCGGTCAGTCTTGGTCGGTCGCAACCCTGATCTGTATTTTGCTGTTTATCGGTGCGATGGGCAAATCCGCTCAGGTCCCTCTGCATGTCTGGTTGCCAGATTCGATGGAAGGTCCAACACCTATCTCAGCCTTGATCCATGCGGCAACCATGGTTACTGCCGGTATTTTCATGGTTGCACGCATGTCGCCCTTATTCGAGTTGTCAGAAACCGCGCTGACTTTTGTCATGGTGATTGGCGCGACGACGGCCTTGTTTATGGGGCTACTGGGACTGGTACAAAATGATATTAAACGCGTAGTGGCGTATTCGACCCTCTCGCAACTGGGGTATATGACCGTGGCGCTGGGCGCTTCAGCTTATGCAGCGGGCATTTTTCACCTCATGACCCACGCCTTTTTCAAGGCCTTGCTGTTCCTCGCGGCAGGCTCAGTGATTATTGCCATGCATCATGAGCAGGACATGCGCAAGATGGGCGGCCTGCGCAAGTATATGCCTATCACCTGGTTTACCTTTTTAATGGGGTCGCTGGCGCTGATTGGCACGCCCGGTTTTTCCGGCTTTTTCTCCAAGGATTCCATAATCGAAGCCGTCGGCCAGTCCACTTTGCCAGGTTCTGGTTATGCTTATGTGGCGGTAGTTCTAAGCGTCTTCGTCACCGCGCTCTACACTTTCCGTATGTACTTCCTGGTCTTTCATGGCAAGGAACGCATGGATGAACATACCCGTGAACACCTGCATGAGTCGCCTCTGGTTGTGACGCTGCCGTTAATCGCACTGGCCATCCCATCGGTATTTATCGGTTACTTCTTTGTCGACAGTATGGCCTTTGGACATTTCTTTGGTAATGCCATTTTTGTTTTGCCTGAACATGATGTGCTGGCTAAGCTGAGTCATGAATTTCATGGTGCTGGCGCTATGATGATGCATTCTATCTTAACGCTGCCGTTCTGGTTGGCCCTGTCAGGTGTCGTCACGGCCTGGTATCTATATATAAAACGCACCGATATTCCCGAGACTCTTAGTAAAAAGTGGTCGCGTACTTACCGCATCCTGCTGAGCAAGTACGGCTTTGATCGGTTCAATGAGATATTTTTCGCTGGCGGTGGTCGTGTGCTGGGTAAGGTTTTGTGGAAGGTGGGTGATGTATTTTTGATTGATATGCTGGTGGTCAATGGTTCAGCTTATACCGTGGGCTGGTTTGCGGGCATTCTGCGCCGCATCCAGACCGGTTATCTGTATACCTATGCCTTTGCCATGATCATCGGCTTGATGGCCTTGTTGGCCGTATTTGTTCTCTAACCAGGGTTATGTTTAATGTTTGCTGATTGGCCACTTCTGAGCCTTGTAATCTGGACTCCCATTCTTGGGGGACTTGCGGTGCTGTCTGCAAACAGCGAGTCGCAAAAGACAGTGGCGCGCGGCTTGGCGTTGCTGTTTTCCATTCTGACTTTTGTGCTGTCGATTCCGCTCTATACCGCGTTTGATACAAGTACGGCGGCGATGCAGTTTGTTGAAGGACCGATAGCATGGATTCCCCGATTTAATATCTATTACCATCTCGGCGTAGATGGTATTGCCATGCCGCTGATCCTGTTGACCAGCTTCATGACGGTGTTGGTGGTGCTAGCCGGTTGGGAAGTGATTAAACAACGCGTGGCGCAGTACATGGCGGCTTTCCTGATTATGGAAGGCTTGATGATCGGTGTCTTTGCTTCACTGGATGCGGCCCTGTTCTATGTTTACTGGGAAGCCATGCTGATCCCCATGTTCCTAATCATCGGTATCTGGGGTGGGCCACGGCGGGTCTATGCAACGCTGAAATTCTTCATTTACACCTTTTTTGGCTCCGTATTCATGCTGGTGGCGCTGTTGTATCTGCACTTCCAGACCGGCAGTTTCCTGATTGCCGATTTCCAGAACTATCATATGGGGATGACGCCGCAATTGCTGATCTTCCTGGCTTTTCTGGTTGCCTTTGCCGTTAAAGTACCGATGTGGCCAGTGCATACCTGGTTGCCGGATGCGCACGTCGAAGCACCCACGGGAGGTTCGGTGATTCTGGCCGCGATCATGCTCAAGCTTGGTGCTTACGGTTTCCTGCGTTTTTCTCTGCCGATCACACCCGATGCCAGTCAGGAACTGGACTGGTTAATGATCAGTCTGTCGCTGATAGCGGTCGTCTATGTCGGTTTTGTCGCGCTGGCACAGGAGGACATGAAAAAGCTGATCGCTTATTCCTCCATCGCCCACATGGGCTTTGTTACCCTCGGCTTTTTCATTGCCTGGCGTATCTTTGACAATACCGGCAGTCTCAGCGGCGCGGCTATGGGTATCGAAGGCGGTATTGTACAGATGGTTTCTCATGGCTTTATTTCCGGAGCCATGTTCCTCTGTGTTGGGGTAATGTATGACCGTATGCATAGTCGCCAGATCAGTGATTACGGCGGTGTTGCCAATACCATGCCCACCTTTGCTGCGTTTATGGTGCTGTTCTCGATGGCTAATACGGGGCTGCCAGGCACCTCCGGTTTTGTCGGTGAGTTCATGGTCATACTCAGCAGCTTCAAAGCTAATTTTTGGTTTGCCTTTTTAGCTGCAACTACGCTGATTCTGGGCGCGGCCTATACCCTGTGGATGGTTAAGCGGGTGATCTTTGGTGATGTAGCGAATGAGCGGGTGGCTGCATTGGAAGACATCAATAAACGCGAATTCCTTATCCTGGGTTTACTGGCTGTGGTTGTACTGTTATTTGGTCTCTGGCCCGCGCCGTTACTAGACGTAATGGGTCCTACGGTCAATAATCTGTTGCAGCACATCATGCAATCCAAGCTGTAAATACAATAATGGCAATATAAAATGAATTTTGAAATGCCCAATTTTCTACCGGCGCTTCCCGAAATATTTATTCTCGGTATGGCCTGTGTGCTGTTGCTGATCGATCTGTTCCTCAAGCAGCAGGAGCGCTATCTGACCTATTTGTTTTCATTATTTACGTTGCTGTTAGTGGCGGTATTGACCATCTATGGTTACGGTGGTGAACGCCTAACAACGTTCAATGGCACCTATGTGGCGGACAGCATGAGTCAGATACTCAAGCTTGGCGTTTATTTTGCCGTGTTTGTGGTGTTTGTTTATTCCAAGGATTATTTGCGCGATCGCGATATGTTCAAGGGTGAATTCTACATGCTGGGACTGTTCGGCATGTTGGGCATGATGATCATGATCTCGGCGCACAGTTTGCTGACGCTTTATCTAGGGTTGGAATTACTGTCTTTGTCGATGTACGCCATGGTGGCCATGCAGCGGGGTTCAACGAAGGCATCAGAAGCAGCGATGAAGTATTTTGTTCTGGGCGCGATCGCCTCAGGCATGTTGCTCTACGGCATGTCCATGATTTATGGTGCCACAGGTACACTGAATCTGGATAGCATTGCCAGCCATGCGGCGACGGCAGATAAAACCCTGATGGCTTTCGGCCTGGTCTTCCTGTTGGTCGGTGTGGCGTTCAAACTGGGAGCCGTACCTTTTCACATGTGGTTGCCAGATGTATACCAGGGTGCGCCTACGGCGGTTACGCTTTATATCGGCAGTGCCCCCAAGATAGCCGCATTTGCTTTATTGGTACGTCTGCTGGGAGATGGTCTGCTCAATCTGCATGATCAATGGCAGAGTATTTTGATTATCCTGGCAGTATTGTCGATGGCGGTCGGCAATATTGTCGCTATTGCGCAAACCAATCTTAAACGTATGCTGGCCTATTCGACCATTTCCCATGTTGGTTTTTTACTGCTGGGTATACTTACCGGTACGCAAAGCGGATTTTCCTCATCCATGTTCTATGCCCTGACCTATGTGCTTATGGCCCTAGGTGGTTTTGGCATGATTATGCTCATTAGCCGCAAGGGTTTTGAAGGCGACCTGCTGGATGATTTTAAAGGCCTTAATAAACGCAGTCCCTGGTATGCCTTCATGATGTTAATCCTGATGTTCTCCATGGCCGGAGTGCCTCCCTTCCTGGGTTTCTGGGCCAAGCTGGCGGTGCTGCAAGAGGTGATTGCCGCAGATATGATCTGGCTGGCAGTGGTCGCCGTTGTTTTTTCTATTATCGGTGTTTTCTATTATCTGCGTGTTATCAAGCTGATGTATTTTGATGAACCAGATAGCGAGGAGCAACTGGAATGCAGCACCGACATGCGTTTGATGATAAGCGCCAATGCACTAATGGTGTTAGGCCTCGGACTGTTCCCTGGATCGCTGATGGCGGTTTGTGCCGCCGCTTTTTCTGCAACTTAGGCTTGCTAATTTATGGCAGTCCGTTTAGAATGCCAACCTTCTGATGCGGGGTGGAGCAGCCTGGTAGCTCGTCGGGCTCATAACCCGAAGGTCGTAAGTTCAAATCTTGCCCCCGCTACCAATCAATACAAACACGTTTGTGTTTTCAATAATGGCATAGCCTTCGCGCTATGCCATTTTTGTTTCTGTGTTTATCAGAATATCATTTTATTTTTCTTGATTTTATTTACATATATATTCCTGTTTCTCGCGCCTGTTTGTTAGGATGATACTCAATATTATTGAGCCTTGGCTGCGCATATATTTATCTGAGTCTTAACTTAAAATTTGCCGCAGTTCACACCAACCTATCGATAAGTCTTTATAGAAAATAGTATCCACAAGAAATTATTGTCCCTTCCGTTTTCAGAAAAGGAATAATTTTGAGCGAGATAAGCGATAAAAAGGTAAAGACTGTTCTTTATGTCCGTTTACCCTGTTGGAAAATATATCCCGGTGGCGTTATCTATGTTGCCGATTATATCCATAAACAACGCCCGCAAATCAAACAGGAAATACTCGATCTTGCTATTATCCCCAGGGCCGAGAGAAAACGGGCGCTGAAATCTAGAATTCTTGCGCTTGATCCGGATGTGGTGGCCTTTTCATGGCGAAACATGCAGTCATTTGGTCCTCACCCCGAAGATGATGCGCTGGGTGTGGTAATGAATTTTGATCATTCACCTAACTTATGGCATCGGATAACAGCAGGAATCAATGCGCTTTCAATAATTTATGATTACAGCGCCAACCGGATACGCAACTTTTCTTTTATGAAGCTGGTGCGCAAGCTGAAACCCGATACAAAAATTGTTGTTGGTGGTACAGCGGTGTCGATCTTTGGCAAGTATGTGGTTAAACATTGCCCCAAAAATACCGTTGTTGTTGTTGGTGAAGGAGAGCCTGCCATGTTATCGGTGGTCAATGGCGAAAGCACAACAATTGGTGAATGTTATTGTAAAGATAGTCATAGCAAGATTAGCTATACAAATCGGACTGGAAATTTCAAGCTGTCGAAATTAACGGCAGTTGATTTTGGATATATAGAATCTATTTTCCCAGAAATAACAGAATATACCAATGACTTCATTGGCGTACATACAAAACGAGGCTGCCCCTATCAGTGTCACTTTTGTCTGTATAATAAAATAGAAGTGCGAGAGCAACGTTATCGTGAACCGGTCGAAGTGGTTAATGAAATTGAATCATTAAATACGCGTTATGGGGTTAAAAAAATCTGGTTTACTGATGCTCAATTTTGTTCTACTCGACGCAGTACGCAACACGTTGAGGAAATACTCGATGAAATAATCAGACGCAAGCTGAAAATACGATGGACCGGTTATTTACGCCTGAATTATCTTAACGCGCAGCTGGCTAAAAAGATGCTGGATAGTGGCTTGCTTAGTCTTGATTTATCATTTACGGGGACTCAGGAAATTATCAACACTCTGGCCTTAGGATATTCGCTGGAGCAGCAAATGCAGGCCTTTCGCATATTCAGAGATGCAGGCTATATCGATCAGAAAATTAAATTATATATGCCGTTAAATGCACCCGGCGAAACACGCTTAACCCTGCAGAAGACTATTAGTCGGATCAAAGAACTCTACCGCATGTTTGGTCGTGACAATGTTCTGCCTTTTATTTTTTTTATTGGCATACAGCCTGGAACGCCGATAGAAAAAATGTTAATAAAAAAAGGCTATTTGAAAGAAGGTTACAATCCATTAACCTTTAATCCATTTATCATTAAACGATTACTTTATAATCCGAAACCACTGGGAAGAATTATTGCTCGCAGCTATCTAGAAGCCGTCAGTGCTGTGGATGAAAACAGTGACTATATTGGGCGTGCGACCATGGATGTTATTGAGCGTGAATTGGCTAAACAGGATTCTAATATTGCTATGATTAAGTGATCAGGGATTTGGTTCATTTCTGGTGTCTGTTATTCGCGTGGGACTCGTTTTTCTCTTAATTCAGATATGTTTAGGACACTACCGATATTAGCTTATGAATTGTTAGAACTCCACTGGTAAACTGCTTCTACCCGGTTGCCTGGTTCAAAGTAGATGAGCGATGTGCACAGTTGTCTGACAAGGTAAATGCCACGGCCACTAAAGGAACTACCATAAGTTGTGCCACCAATGAAATCCCTGTAATTAAATCCAGAACCACTATCTTCAAAAACAATATTGAATTGACCGCCCGTATCATGAAGTCTAATCTGTAATGTCAGGCGAATATGGCCTTCGATTAATTCATTGAGACGCTTTTTTCTTTCTGAAAAATATTTCTCGAAGCCATTGTCACTTGATTTTAAAGAAGAGTCTAATTTGAGGACGCCATGATCAAGCGCATTCGTATAGAGTTCACTCAAAATAACAAATAGATCTTGATGTGGTACATCAGTATTGGCTAGCTGGTTTATATGGTTAATAACGAGAGGTACAGGATCAACATTTTTTAAACAGTAGCCATTAAAAAGTAGATTGATTTCTGAAGAAATATCTGCAACAGCGCCTGCTTTTGCGGAAGATCCAGTTTCTAGTGTTTGTTGTTTATTCCAAAGAGGGATGTTTTCCGCGATACAGGGTATCTCCACCAGGCTGATATCATCTGTGTGCAGACCACCTTGGCAAAACGAATCAAATATGTTCTCAAGGTCCTGGAAATAAGAATCATCCTCCTGATCCTGCAGTTTAAGTAGGGTTTGTTCAAAGCGTTCCTCACCGAATTGCTCACCTTGATTATTTGTTGCCTCTATAATGCCATCACTGGATAGTATCAGTCTGTCACCCGGTGTTATATCGCAGTGTTCACGTATTTTTGAAAAATCAAAATCAGGATCTATTCCCAACGGTATTCCTCGTGAAGGAATGCGTGCTTTGATTATATTGGCTTGCCTATCTAGTAGCAGAACATTAGGCATACCACAATTACAGACGGTGATATATTCCAGATTGTGACTTAAAATTATATATTGAGCAGCCATGAACATGTTTGTGGGCAAAAGCTGATACAGTTTCTTGTTGATGTTGCTCAGGATCTCATCGAGACCATATCCTTTGGCGCTCATCGCATGAAATACTTCAGATACTGGTAGGGCACCAAGTGCAGCGGATAATCCATGCCCAGTAAAGTCAGCCAGTAGTATGTGAATGTCACGTGAAGGGGTGAAATCGATTAATAGCATGTCACCACTAAAGAGTCCGGCTGGGCGTAATAAGGTATGGATATATTCGAGTTTTGCATTACCTCGGGTAATAACATAGGTAAAGATATGCTCGGCAATTTGTTGTTCGTGGTATATTTCCTTGTGTAACGCGGCAATCTCCCGATGAATGTCACGGATGCGTTCCATGGAATGAATTTTTGCTTGTAGTTGAACTATATTGATAGGTTTGCTAAGAAAATCATCGCCACCGGCATCAGTACAGCGTGTGATGGTGTCGCTGTCGGTCATGGCGGTGAGAAAAATAATAGGAACAAATTCCATGTTAGCCATGGATTTTATTTGTTTTGATGATTCCAGGCCATCCATGACCGGCATCATAACGTCCATAAAAATTATATCGGGAGATTCTTCTATATAACGTTCTATTGCTTGCTTGCCATTTTCAGCCTCTATTACTTCATAACCGGAAGTGATCAGAAATTCACTTAATACGAACCGGTTAGTCATGTCATCATCAACCACAAGTGCTTTACCCCGTTGTGTTAACGGTTTTGAAGTTACTTGCATGGCTTCCTGGATTGGTTCTATCATGCGCTATTCCATGTTTTATTGAATGTCGAACTGCTGATTGAAGTTTGCCATATCGAGGATCTTTTTTATTGCTTCTGATGGCGTCTTTAAAATAACTTTGCCATTGCAATTATCTGCATGTTCTTTTAGGAGTAGCAACATGCCAAGTGCAGAACTGTCCATGTATTCAGTGCCTGACATTTCCACATAAAATGTCAGGCCCGGAGAGTTATGATCTCTATAGGCATCGCGGAATTCTTTTTGGTGGGTAAAATCAAACCGACCATCAACTTTTATGGTAATGGTTTTTTCATCGTTAGATATTTGTGTTGTTACTGCCATATCATTCTCCTTTTCTGCCTTTAAAATAACTACGTTGTAAATGATGCGAAGGCTTTATATTGTTGTGTGTTTTTGTTAAAACATCTCAACTTCACCCTCATCCATAGACTTTTGCAATACAGCCTTTTCACCTTCTTTTTCCCAGTAACTGGATAACTTCAATATGACCTCCTGCATGCGACAAAGGGTTTTCAGCACGCTTTGTTCAGATTCTCCAGCATTAATAGCCTGTTCGAGATTTTCATTCAACTCAATAAAATGATTAATGTGATTATCTGCGGCATTCAGGGTCTGTCTGCTTATATCTTCAAACTGTAGGCAGCGAACAGCCTTGCCAACGGCCTGGTTTATCTGTTCAACTACTGATGAAATATCACCAACTTTTGCGGATAGGAATTCATTCATTGATGTTATATTCTTCAACAAATTATTTACCCGTTCCTTTGCGGAAATTGTTTCATTCATATCACGGGAAGCCATATTACTAACCGTTTCGCGGACGCGTGCGATAACTATTTTTGACTCATTGACCTGGTCTCGTATTTGTTCGTTAAATACTGTAGAACGAACGGAGAGGCTGCGTACTTCGTCGGCGACTACTGCGAATCCTCGCCCTGCATCACCTGCGCGGGCGGCTTCTATCGCGGCATTGAGAGCTAGCAAGTTGGTTTGGGCCGCAATAGATTTTACATCTTCCAGAAGATTGAAGATCCCATCCATTTGCTCAACCATGTCATCGATGTAATGAACTGTGGCGACACTCTGAGTGCTGACGGAAATCATTATGCCGATGAAGTGTTCCATCATTTCACCTACTTCCTCTGCAAATTGTCTAATATTTGTACTGTCACTATCATCAGATCCCACGTTGGCAGAATTCTCAATAATATCGTCAACCAGTTCATTTTGTTTATTTGACAGATCTTGAAGGTTGATGAAGCTTTCTCCCAGTTCGCCTATGGCTTGTGCAATGAAATCACGAACTCGATTGGTTTCATCGCTGGCATAGCCAAGTTCTTTTTTTGCTGTCGTGGACATATTGTTGAATGTTTCCTGCAAGGTGAGAAATA
>JAADGZ010000109.1 GCA_013152045.1 Gammaproteobacteria bacterium | reverse complement strand
TACCGGCTTAGCGGGAACATCGTCCGGCGTCACATTCATCATACGCAGAGCGCCGGACATGACCCGGGCGAAGACCGGTGCTGCCACTAGACCACCGTAATAAACGCCTTCGCGCGGCTCATTCACCATGACCACCATGACCAAACGGGGATGGCTGGCGGGTGCCATGCCAGCAAAAACCGAAACATAACGATCATCGCTGTAACCCCCGGCAACGGCCTTTTTCATGGTCCCGGTCTTGCCAGCCACGCGATATCCAGGAATCGCTGCACGGGTAGCGGTGCCGCCTTTTTCCACTACTCTTTCCATTATATGACGCACAGCCCGAGCAATTTTTACCGGCATGACCTGCTTACCTTGAGCAACGGGATCATTAGCCGATGGCGGTAAAAACCGTACCGGCAGCTCCCGACCGTCATTGGCCAGAACCATGTAAGCCCGCGCTAGTTGCAGGGTGGTCACCGAAACCCCATAACCATACGCCAGGGTTGCACGTTCAATGTCGTGCCAGGGACGATCGCGGGTAAACACGCCGCTAACTTCACCAGGGAAACCGCTACCGGTAATCTCACCAAAGCCAACTCGGGCATAGGCTCGCCAAAGCCGATCAGGATCGAGCGACAGGGCAATCTTGCTAGCACCAACATTGCTGGATTTCTGGATTACGGTAGAGACACTGATACGGCCATAATTACGCGCATCACGGACACGGTAACGACCAATTCTGAATACACCCGGCGCCGTATCGATAAGCGTCTGTGGAGTATACTTGCCACTTTCCAAGGCCGCCGCGATAGTAAAAGGTTTCGCTGTGGAACCCGGCTCAAAGACATCGGTAACCGCGCGATTGCGATAGTTTGCACCATACATTTGGCCGCGATCATTGGGGTTGTAAGACGGCTGGTTGACCATCGCCAAGACTTCGCCGGTGCGTGAATCCAGCAGCACTGCCGACGCAGAACGCGCATTCTGCCTGATCACCATGCGCTTCAGCTCACGGTAGGCGAGATATTGCAGACGACGATCGATGCTCAGCACTAGATCTTTGCCCGGATGGGCCTTGCGAATCAGTTCGATATGTTTGATCACCCGCCCCAGCCGATCTTTTAGTACCCGCTGCGAACCCGGCACACCCTGTAACCAGTCGTTCCAGGCCAGTTCCATTCCTTCCTGGCCTTTATCATCCACGTTAGTAAAACCCAGCACATGAGCCGCCACTTCACCCGTTGGATAGTAACGCTGATATTCACGGCGTAGCGACACCCCGGGGATTTTCAGAGCCATCACCTGTGCCGCCAAATGCGGCGAAATATGGCGTTTAATGTAGGCAAACTCTCGCTTTCGCCGCGGCAATACCTCGCGTTGCAAATTGCTGATTTTCATATCAAGTAAACTAGCGATACGCGACCATTGTGCATGGGCCTTAATAAATGCCTGTGGCTGTACCCAAACCGAATCCACTGGCGTGCTAATCGCCAACGGCTCGCCGTTGCGATCCAGAATCATGCCCCGATGTGCCGCTATCGGCATCACCCGCAAATAGCGGGCATTACCTTGCTGCTGAAGAAAATCCTTGCGTAATACATTCAGATCCACGCTCCGCCAGAGCAGCAACAGCGCGGCGCTCAGCACCAACAGCACCACCACGCCAAGGCGAAAAGGCCTCACGGGTTGATTATTTGTACTGTATTTATTCACTTGCGCTTCGCTCATTCATCAGGGTTTGACAATAATGATTTTTTTATATTCTATGGGCGTCATGTTCAGCCGTTCTCGCGCCAGTTTTTCAATCCGTCCACTGGTTGCCCAGGCGCTCTGTTCCAACTGCAATTGCCCCCACTCCACATCCATTTCATCCCGAACTTTTTGTAGAGCATTAAGTTCCACAAACAGCTTGCGACTCTGGTGCTTGCTATAAACTACCGCCAGAGCTGAAAACACCACCAGCACCAGTAAAAGTAAAAGCGGAGTGAGAAACGAGATTTTCACGTTTGCCTCAGCTCAGCCGTTCGGCCACACGCATGATCGCACTGCGCGCCCGCGGATTTTGCTCCAGTTCAGCCTTACCAGCACGGACCGCCTTGCCCAGCAGACGCAGACTTGGATTGAGCTGCGCCTGGGTAACCGGCAAGTCTGGCGGAAAATCATCGCCGCGAGCGGCATCGCGCATAAAACGCTTCACCCGCCGATCTTCCAGTGAATGAAAACTAATCACCACCAGGCGTCCTCCCGGTTTAAGAATCTCGGTGGCCTGTTCCAGCACCTGCTCAAGATCATCCAGCTCACGGTTGATATAAATACGAATAGCCTGAAAACTACGCGTGGCCGGATCCTTGCCTTTTTCCCAGGCCGGATTGGCCTGGGCAACAATTTCAGATAGTTGTTTAGTGGTGACGATGGGCTTTTCCCTGCCCGCCTGCACGATGGCACGAGCAATACGCTTGGCAAACCGCTCTTCACCGTATTCTTTTAATACTTTCACAATATCCTGTTCCCTGGCTCTGGCCAGCCATTCGGCGGCAGACTGGCCCTGCTGCGGATTCATGCGCATGTCCAGCGGTCCTTCTTTCTGAAAACTGAAACCACGCTCAGCGTCATCCAGTTGCGGTGACGACACACCCAGATCCAGCAAAATACCATCCACCCGACCTGTCCAGTCCAGCGCAGCCACATGCTGCTTCATCGCGGCAAAGCTGTCCTGTCGGATGACAAAACGTGGATCTTCGGCAAAATACCGGTTGGCCGCTTCGATGGCTTCGGGATCCTTGTCCAACGCCAACAATTTTCCTGCCGCATTCAAGCTCTCCAGGATAGCCGCGCTATGCCCTCCTCGACCAAAAGTGCCATCCACATAGCAACCCACAGGATCAATATTCAGTGCTGCCAGCGCTTCATCTAACAGCACTGGCCGATGTTGACTCTGCTCGGCCATCGTTACAGTGACAACGACTCAAGCTGTTCAGAGGGCTGGTGACTGCTATTGCTTGCCAGCATCTCCTCACATTGTTTGTTCCAGATCTGTTCGTCCCAGATTTCAAACTTGTTGGCCTGTCCCACCAGCGCAATGTGCTTGTCCAGCCCCACCACCTTACGCAGGTTCGGCGGCAGAAGAATTCGCCCATTGCCATCCATTTCCAGATCGGCTGCATGGCCAATCAGGATCCGCTGGTATCGCCGAGTCTCGGGATCCACATTTTTCAGCTCCTTTAAATCCCGCTCCAGCACTTCCCAGTCCGGCAGGGGATAGAGCAACAGGCAGGGATCGCGTACATCTCGCGTCACCACGACCTGACCCTCACTCTGGCTGAGCAGACGCTCACGATAGCGACTGGGGATCGCCATGCGCCCCTTTGCATCCAGATTGAGTGTGTTTATGCCGCGTAACAAACGCTTGCTCCCGAAGTCTGTATCAGGGGCATCAGGGTCTTGGTACCCATTTATCCCCACATTGATCCACTTTGATACACTATAGGTAGGAGGTAGCACTAGTGTCAAGCTGACAGGCGCACAAAAACAGGAATTCTTTCTTTAATGACAATGACTTAGATGTGTGGGATAAAGTGGTAAACGAGCTTGAGAACAGCCTTTTTGCAAGCGGGGAAGACAACTAAAACAACAGCTTGTAGTAGGTTTCTAAAGTAGCTTGGGAAGAAAAAATGGCGCGAATATCGCAGTGATAACGAGGATTCAAAAATAAAGGAGTCGGCCGATAAGCCGGGTTCTGTCTTGGACAGCCATTCATCTGGACATGCGTCGCCGCATGCCTCAAGCAGCCTACCCGGGAACCGTGCGGGCCACACTTAACGTTCCCCTATTTGGCCTTGCTCCGGGTGGGGTTTACCGTGCCGTCGAGTGTTACCACCGACGCGGTGCGCTCTTACCGCACCTTTTCACCCTTACCAGTCGAAACTGGCGGTATATTTTCTGTTGCACTAGCCGTAGGCTCGCGCCCCCCAGGTGTTACCTGGCACCCTGCCCTGCGGAGCCCGGACTTTCCTCCAGGAAAAAAATTTCCCAGCGACTGTCTGGCCGACTCCGGGATCTAGTTTACCGGATTTCATAGTCAGAGTGAAATGAGGAATGAAAATTGATGGGTTTCACTTCGTTCTACCCATCCTACAAAAATTCAAACAAGGGTAGTAGGATGGGTAGAACGAAGTGAAACCCATCAATCTAGAAATCAAAAAAGGGCTATATATCAATGCCTGCGATAAAATCCGTTTTCAGTCTTCTCGGTCTTTTGCTGTTTCTAAACCACCCTGCAATGGCTTCTTATACTCTGGTCTATAGCGGCAATCTGAACGGTGAACTCGAACCCTGCGGCTGCACGCTGGAAGGCGACCTTGGCGGTATCAAACGCCAGGCGACGATGATCGATCAGCTGCGCCGCCAGGATCCCGATCTGCTGCTTGTTTCCAGCGGCGGATTACTGATTGCCGAGATGCCCTCTGATCGTATTCGCAGCGACTACATCCTGCGCGGAATGCAATTGCTAAACTATGACGTTATCGGTGTACAGGCACGGGATCTTGCCTTTGGTACAGATTTTCTCAAACGATACAGGCTGCCCTTCGTGCTTAGCTCTGCGCCTGATGAATCCATTTTTGCTTATCAAAAAACGCTACGGCGTCAGTCTCAGTCATTCAGTTTCTTCCAGTGGTCCGTATTGCCCTCACAAGTCATACGTAAAGATCCGGCGACGGCAAGCGCATCGGCACAGAAACAGCTCACCGAAAAACTGGCGGCAGAAAAAAATACCGGCGCCATTACCGTGCTTACCACCAGCCTGCGTTTAGCCGCAGCAAAAAAAGTCCTGCCGTTAAAGTACATCGACATACTCATTATCCCTTCCCGGCGGGACAGCTTTGCAAAGCCTGTGCAAATAGAAAACACCCTGCTACTGCAACCCGGCGCCCGCGGTATGCGTCTTGGTCTATTGCAGTTTGAGATTAAAAAACAGGCTAACAACGCTCGCATCAGCCACTGGCAACAACGGGTGATACCCCTGCCCAAAAGCATACCCGACTCACCACGCACCCAGGCCTGGTATGCCGCATATAATGCTGCGCTGAAATCCGATTATGAAAAACAGGTGGCTTTGCGCAAACAACGGGAGCAGGGCAAAAGCCCGTATGCCGGCGCTGAAAAATGCCAGGCCTGTCATGTGCAGGAATACCGTAAGTGGCAACAGACGCAACATGCCCAGGCCTACGATGATCTTGAATCCGTGGACAAAAATTTTGATCCCAACTGCGTCACCTGTCACAGCGTCGGCTTCAATCAACCTGGCGGTTTTCTGAATGCCGAACTCACGCCCCATTTAAGCGGCGTGCAATGCGAATCCTGCCATGGCCCGGCACAGGCGCATATTGACGATGGCGGTAAAACCGCCACCGGAAACCATCAGTGGAACAAGAAACAAATATGCGGCCAGTGCCATATTGCTATCCACAGCCCGAGCTTTAATTTAAAAACCTACTGGCCAAAGATCGCACATGGGCAGATACGCTGAAGCTGGATCGTTGTATTAACGCAGAGGACGCGAAGACGCGGAGACGCGGAGTTTTTTTAGGAATGTTTGATTAAACCCTGTAGATTGGGCGCGGTTTTTGTGCCCACGCGTTACTTTGTTTTTCCTGGTTTCAGTTAATTGTTGGGCTTCGCGTTGCTCTGCACCAACCTACATTTAATTTCCTGGTTCCCACGCTGGAGCGTGGGAACCAGAAAAAATAATAACCTTTGCGTCTCTGCGCCTTCGCGTCCTCTGCGTTATACACACCACGCCATCACCCATCATCAGTCTGTTTCAGCTCCAGCCCCCGCGTATAAAGTTTCTTCTTGCGCACCCCGGTAATTTCAGTTGCCAGGCCAACCGCCTGCTTCAGCGGTAGATCCTGCAGCAAAATTTTCAGCACGCGCTCGGCACTGGCATCCAGATCGTCAGGATCAGCAACAGCCGCCCCCTGCACCAGCAATACGATTTCACCTTTGCGCTGGTTGGCATCGCCCGCCACCCACTGCGACAGCTCCGCCAGCGTACCGTTGCGGATGGTTTCAAAGGTTTTGGTCAGTTCACGCGCCAGCACGGCCTGTCGCTGGTCACCAAAAATAGCCTGCATATCCGCGAGGCTATCTTCAATCCGGTGCGGACTTTCGTAAAACAGCAAGGTAAGCGTTTCGTGCTTCAGGTGCTCAAGTTGCTGTCGCCGCGCGCCGCTTTTCGCTGATAGAAAGCCTTCGAAACGAAAACGATCAGTCGCCAGGCCGGCAACCGATAGTGCAGCAATAGCCGCACAGGCACCGGGCACCGGAACCACACGAATACCGCGTTCGCGCGCCAGGCGCACCAGGTGATAACCGGGGTCACTCAAAAGCGGCGTACCTGCATCTGAAATCAGCGCCAGGCTCTGACCCGATTCAATGCCCTGTAAAAAAGACAAGGCTGATTTGCGTTCATTGTGTTCGTGCAGGGCCTGCATCGGCGTTTTAATGGCAAAATGCTGCAACAAACGCGCACTGTGACGAGTATCTTCTACTGCAATTAAATCCACCCGCTGCAGGACTTCAACCGCCCGTGGACTGAAATCTGCCAGGTTGCCAATCGGCGTGGCAACGACATACAGACACTGTTTATAAAAATCCATGCTTCATTCCACATCATTCATTGTAAATGGCAGCGCAATTTTGCTTGCCGATCGTTATAATGGCGGGCATTCAGCCCAACAGATTGCAGGACAGTTTAACAAGTCTATGAACTTCCCGATTAAAATAATTTTGTTCCTGTTCATCAGCTTCAGTCTCGCCAGCTGCGCCAGCGGCCCAACGCCAACGAAACTCAACCCCGACGAAGCCGAGCTTCTGTTTGCCCGGGGTGAATACCAGAAAGCAGACGCCCTATTTCTCGATCTGGCCCGGCAACTGCGTCCTTACAAACGCACGCTGCTGCTATTACGCGCAACCGCAGCCGAAGCCCGCATGAACAACCTGGCTAAAGCCAAACGAACGTTGCAAGGTCTGAAAATCAATTATGCCAAGGCGGACCAGCGCTTGCTGCTACGCTTGACACAGGCACATCTCGCCCTCATGCAACGTCAGGTTGATAAGGTTCTAAAACTGCTCGCCGTCCCCCCCCCGGCGGGCAGCAATCATTTTTATCTGGCCGATTATTATGATTTGCGCGCGGATGCCTTCAACCTCTCAGGTAATCGCATTGAAACGGCACGAGAACTGATCAAACGTGAACGCTATCTGGGCGATGCCGCATTAATACACGCCAACCAGCAGGATATCTGGCAAGCCCTGGCCATGCTCACCGAGCAGGCACTGATGCAATTGCGCACCGATCCGCCACCCAACGTACTCAGCGGCTGGATGGATCTGGTGCGCATCGCCAAGACTTACCAGCTACGCCCGGCTATGCTGCGCCAGGCGGTACAGCGGTGGCAGCACACCTATCCCCAGCATCCCGCCGACCAACAAATCATTCAAGGCCTGCTCAATCGTCAGCAACAGGATGTATCCCTGCCTAAACAGATTGCTCTGCTATTGCCGTTTTCCAGCAAGTTCGGTAAGGCTGCCGAAGCCATTCGCGATGGTTTTCTTGGTGCCTATTATGCCCGACACATGAAAAATCGGCAGTCTATTCACATTTATGATGTCAGCAATAGCGATGTGACGACCGTTTATCAACAGGCTCTTGCCCAAGGTGCTGACTTTGTCGTCGGTCCGCTGGACAAAGCCGCAATTGCCCGCATCGCCAGCCAAAATCCTTTACCTGTCCCTACGCTCGCTTTAAATTACAGTCAGGGGAACAACATCCCGGTCAATCTTTATCAGTTTGGCCTCTCACCTGAGGACGAAGCCCGCCAGGTTGCTGAACGCACCTGGTTTGATGGCTATGTCAATGCCGTCACCCTGGTACCAACCGGTCCTTGGGGAGAACGCGTGGTCCAGGCTTTCACTCAGCGCTGGCGCGAGATTGGCGGACAAATCGTTAACCAGGAAACCTATAACTCGGCAAACAAAGATTTTTCCCGTCCTATCCGACGATTACTCAATATCGATCAAAGCAGACGCCGGTATCGCAGTCTTTCCGGTCTGCTCAACCGAAAACTTAAATATACCTCTCGCCGACGCCAGGATATCGATTTTGTTTTCATTGCTGCCTATCCACGTCAGGCACGCCAGATACGCCCCCAGCTCAAGTTCTACCATGCCGCCAGCGTGCCGGTTTACGCCACCTCACATGTTTTCACTGGCAACCTCAATCCTGCCCGTGATCGCGACATGGACGGCCTGATATTCGGCGACATGCCCTGGGTACTAACCGACAACAATCACCCGCGCAGTCTACGCAGTAAAATCGAACCACAAATTTCTAGAGTGGGACACAGCTTTCAACGTCTCTATGCCCTGGGCATCGATGCCTATAATATTATCGCCGTGCTGAATACCCTGAAAAAATATCCCTATGAACGTTTCGACGGCGAAACTGGCAGTCTCCGTCTGGATCTAAAACAGCAAATACACCGTCAGCTAACCTGGGTAAAATTTGTCAAAGGCCGACCTGTGCGGCTAGATCAAGGAATATAACAAAGGTATAGTCATAACCACTGCTGTCCCGTTAACGCCCCCTCCCATTGGGGAGAGGGGGCTTATTTGATAAGGGATAGCTCCGATATTGGAATATTGTTATTTCATGTCTTCAATGACTTCGATTAACAGAATATTCTCAGAATCAGAAACTTAGCAGATATTATTATAATTAACGGGACAGCAGTGAGTCATAACGTGTTTGTAAAAGGAAAGACAACACGGGCCATCGGACAGGAAACCGAAGCGCTGGCCTGCCGGTATTTACAGGCACAGGGCTTACGCTTACTTGAACGTAATTTTTCAGTGCCGCAGGGTGAGATTGATCTAATCATGCAAGAGGGGCAAAGCCTGGTCTTCATCGAGGTTCGCTACCGGCGCAATAATAACTTCGGCAGCGGCGCAGAAACCGTTACCCATAGCAAACAGAGAAAACTGCTGGCCAGCGCCGCAGGTTACTTACAACGTAACCCGCAACAAGCAGACCAGCCGGCCCGCTTCGATGTTGTTTCCATCCACATGGAAAACAACCAACCTTTAATTAACTGGATTAAAAACGCCTTTATGGCTTCGGTATGAATATAAACGAACAGGTACGCGCACTTTTTAACGACAGCATCAGCACCAAGCAAAGCGCACGCGATGTGCTGGTGCCCGAGATTAGCCGCGCCATTCATCTGGCGGTCGAGAGCCTGAAATCCGGGCATAAAATTCTCAGTTGCGGCAATGGCGGTTCCGCTGCCGACGCCCAGCATTTTTCCGCCGAACTGGTCTGCCGTTTCGAACGCGAACGCCCCGGCCTGCCTGCCATCGCCCTGACCACCGACTCATCAGCGCTGACTGCCATCGCTAACGACTATCACTATAAAGAAATTTTCGCCCGTCAGGTCAGCGCACTGGGCCAGGCAGGTGACATCCTGCTGGCCATTTCCACCAGTGGTAACTCCGCCAACGTGGTGCGCGCCATTGAAGCCGCGCATGATAAAAACATGCGCATTATCGCGCTAACCGGTCGCAACGGCGGCGGAATAGCCAACCAGCTTAAGAATGATGACGTAGAAATCCGCGTCCCTGCAGATAACACTGCCCGTATCCAGGAAGTGCATTTGCTGACCATTCATTGTCTGTGTCACCAGATTGACGCGATTCTATTTCCGCAAAGTAAATAACCCCTTCAACGCAAAGACGCGATGACGCAAAAACTTTCAATGAGAGCCGAAATTTCTGGCCTGTCTCCTTTGGCAATTCCTGATTCGCATTATTCATATTCAGCGATGAATACTGTTATGCAAGCAAAGCGCCCTGGCGTTGAAAAATCCAGTTATCATTTCTATGTCTAAGACTAATAAATTAACCTCTGAATTTGTCACCGCCCTTGGCAACATCCTTGTCCCTGAACAGGTACTCACCCAAACGACAGACTGCATCAGCTACGGCTATGACAACAGCCGCATCCAGGTTACCCCCGATGCGGTAGTCTTCCCTGAAAATCATGATCAGGTGCTTGCCGTTGTCCAGCTTTGCAACCAGCATCGGATTCCATTGACTGCACGCGGTCGCGGCACCGGTACCACCGGCGCCAGCGTACCCCTGCGCGGCGGGCTGGTACTGTCCACGGAAAAGATGCAGGCGGTGCTGGAAATGAACCCGGATGATCGCTATATCACCGTGCAACCGGGACTCACCAACCAGACGGTGCAAAACATACTTGCTGAACACGGTTATTTCTGGCCTCCGGATCCCGGCAGCGCGGCCTTTTGTTCCATCGGCGGAAACCTGGCCTACAATTCCGCCGGTCCGCGTGCGGTCAAATACGGCACGCCCCGCGAAAACGTACTCGGTCTGCGCGCCGTTACCGGCGTCGGCGAATCTATTCGCACGGGGGTATTCACTACCAAAGGTGTGGTCGGGTTTGATCTCACTCGTCTGTTAATCGGCTCCGAAGGCACGTTGGCAATTATCACCGAGGCCACTCTGAAACTTACCCCCCTGGCCGAAGACAAGCGTATTCTGCAGGGGATTTATCGGGATATTGAATCGGCTACCCGCGCCGTGGCGGACATTATGAAACAGCCGATCATCCCCTCTGCGCTGGAATTTGTCGATGGCACTGGTATCGATCTTATTCGTCAGAGTTCAGCTATTTCATTTCCAGATACAGCCGGTGCCATGCTCATGATCGAGCTGGACGGCGCCCGCGAACATCTGGACGGCGATGTGAAAAAAATAACCGAAGTGGCGACGAACAGCGGTCTGTTATCACTCAGCGCCGCAAAAACAAAAGAAGAAGCCACCGCCCTGTGGAATGCGCGCAAAGCCCTGTCCCCGGCTCTACGCAATGTGGCACCTAACAAAATCAACGAAGACATCGTAGTACCTGTTTCCAATATTCCGGCGCTGATCCACGGACTCGAACAGCTATCAGAAGAACATGCCATCCCCATCATCAACTTCGGCCATGCCGGCAATGGCAATATTCACGTCAACCTGCTCTATGATCCCGATAATCCGCAACAGGCAAAGAATATCGACAGCTGTCTGGAACAAGTGTTTGATTTAACCCTCAAACTCAAAGGCAGCCTCTCCGGCGAACACGGTGTGGGCATCAGCAAACAGGCCTTTATCGACCGCGAACTCGACGCCACCAGCCTGCATCTGATGCAGCAGATAAAAAATGACTTCGATCCAAATAATATTCTCAATCCGGACAAACTATTTCCTAAATAATTTTTTTACCACAAAGGTTCACAGAGGAAAGAAGTTGATTTCCTGGGATCG
>JAADGZ010000307.1 GCA_013152045.1 Gammaproteobacteria bacterium | reverse complement strand
TGCCTTGTGTAACCGCCACAAAGGCTTGATGCGCCTGCTCTACATAATGCCGATGTTGCTGTTCAATATTTTTCAAGCTCTGGTCTAGAGATTTGAATTGCTTGAGCGTTTCCCCGGAAGTTTCTTCCATCGCCATTTTGACCAAGTTTTCCGCTTCACGGATCTCAGTTTCAATAGCCGCTGTACCTTCATCAAATGCCTTTATAGTTTTACGAAAATGAGTTAACGCTGTATCTTGCTGTTGCAAAATGGCTGCATAATGCAGGGCACGTTCAAACTGAATAACCTGTTTTAATTGATGACTACTAATTGCCGTAAGTTTTTCCGTGAGAGGAATATCCTGCTCGGCAATGGCTGTCAGCTCCTTGCCTATCTTTCCCATAGAGTAGATAGCGTAAGCTGAACTCAGAATGAGCAGGCCTAGAAGAATGCCTGCATTACCTATTAACTTGGTCTTTAATGATAGATTTTTTAGATATTTTTTCATAATTATCTCCCAGCTAGTAAGCAGGTTTACTCAGAGACCAGCATGGAACGCCAGTGCATAGCCTGCAGAGGACGTGCGTTTTTGCCGATTAGATTCGAAAATTGACTGATCTGTTTATCGGATACTTCCATCGGCGTTGTCAGCACAAACCAGTTGACATTCTCGCTGCATGGAGGGGTAGTCAATGAGCCGTTGTAATGAAATAATTGCTGGTTTCGGGGCAACAGATCGGCAGCATTGACACTAATACCTGGTGCAGCATTAACCTCATTAATACGGCCGGAAACATTATCCAACACCTTTTGCAAAATAGGATTTTGCCTGCCCCGTTTCAGTAATACGCTCACCACGGCCAGGTTACCGTTAGCGTTCTTATGCACCAAATGCACTTCCATGGCAACACGCTCACCTTTTCGCGCATGTTCACTGGGGCTATGAAAGTGAAACTGGAGCAGTTTATAGGGCACGTCACCCAGCATCAATGTGCTGTTATAGACAGATTTTGTCTGCATGGGATAGGGTTTGCCGCCAATACTGACAGTTTGTTCTCCGCTTACTGTGTCATAGTTAGCCTGCAAGGTATGGCCGTTATTTATAACCCGTAAAGGAATAGACTGATATTGAAAACGCAGGGGATACAAAACCGCAGACTTTTCATTTTTAATATCTACCGGTGACTGTCGTTTGCCACTACTACAAAGGGCAAACTCATTTGAAATGCTGCCCCATTTATCCGGACTCGCCGATCCGGAATATCCCCAATGAACGGGATGATCCTTGCCTGCATGTTGTGTAGCCGCATGCAGACTTGTTATTGCTAATATTAATGGGACTAATAAACCAATGTACTTCATTTTAAAATAATGCATTATTTAGGTTCCTGAATTGTTTTGATTATTGGAAGATCTAAAAAACTCTGTGCAGACAGATAAACAGTAATCACGAGCTGAACAACCATAATAGAAGAACAACGGATCCATGAGGGCCTGACGGCTTAGTATTGCTTTGCTCATGAACATCGCTTTAATCCTGGTTGCATATTGACAAAATGGCTTACACAGGGGGCAGGAGTTGGGGCACCCTCGCCGATATTGCTAGCGGCTTAGGTATCGGCGGGGATGGGGGCGATACCACGAACGTTAATTTGGATAACGCTGTATAAATATCCCGGTTTTTAAGAAGGGTATACAATCTCAATTAGACCGAGAGTACAAAAACATTAGATACGTTCTTACACATACATTTCGTCCGTGCTTCATAAATCTTGAGCAATATTTAACGTTTTCTTTACATTTATTTGTTTTTCTTTACCTCACGCCAATACTCTATATCTAAAATTACCTGTCTAACTATTTGTTTATAATGAATATCTTTAAGTATTCTTAGGATGCTGTATTTTTCTGGAATAAATTAGCCGTTGTCAAAATCTTGCTAAGAGCCATTGAAGCACCTATTATTTATACTAATTCCAAATGAGGGACTATGAACTATTCTCTGATAATGGATGTGAGTTAAACACTATAAAAATATCGCGGAGATATCATGCCAAAAGCACGTATTCTGATCGCCGATGACGACAAGCTAATTTTAGCTGCCTTGGCGAGTGAGTTAAGAGACGCGGGATATACTATTTTTGAGGTCAATGATGGCCACAAGGCCATCAAATTATGTGAGCAACAACAACCAGATATTGCCATTCTTGATGTTCAGATGCCAGGTATGGACGGAGTTGAAATCGGTTCACAGCTACAGAAACTTACCGCAACGCCCTTTTTGATACTTTCGGCCAATGCTACTAAGGTGCTGGTTGAAAGAGCAACGGATCTTGGTGCCTTATGTTATCTCGTCAAACCCTTTGATACTAAACAGCTCATCCTCATAATTGAAGCTGCGCTGAAAAAATCAGCCCAGATCAAACAGCTGCAGGAAAGTGAGTCACGCCTTGTCAATACGCTGAAAAACAACCAGCTTACCAACACCGCCGTCGGTGTGATGATGGAGCGACACCGCTTGTCTCGTACTGCGGCTTTCGAAAAACTTCGCAAACATGCCCGCTCACAACGGCGAAAATTAACCGATATTGCGGATGAACTCGTTAAAGCGGTGGAAACAGCTAATATAAACTAAGGCAATAATCAGTAACATTATTGGTTAATTTTTGCGTTCAACACCCAAGATACAGCAACCACCCCAAGCTCATGTTTGCCCGGCACAATGCTGTTGTCTTTCCTCAAGCATCCAGCTTTTCGGCCGATATAGACTATATATTATATTGTCATTATATTCAGAGGTAATAACATTGAGCAATCGTATACTAAAACTTGTAGGTTTAGTCGCGCTGATGTTAATTGTGTCACAACTGTTGTTTACTTTTATCAGCAATAGTTTTTCTTTGCAGACAGGACTACTAAGCAACAGCCTAGAGTATTTATCCAATCTTTTATTTGCTGGTCTGGGAATTTTACTTGGGCTGAAACTCATCGACAGCTCCATTGCCCACAGTATTCAATCCATAATAGATAATCCTTCCAGCAAATATAGCTGCGATGATAATATTGCTCCGCTGTGTGAGACCTATCGTGATCAAGCCAGTCAGCTTGAACAGCGCAACCAGGATCTCAGAACCACGTCAAACCAGCTGGCAACATCCGCCGCACAGATCTCCGAGACTACGGAACGTACCCAGAGCAACACCACCCGGCAACAGGCCGAGATCGACATGGTTGCCACCGCCATGAATGAAATGACCGCCACCGTTGAAGAGGTTGCCAGAAATGCAGAACTGGCGGCTGTTTCAGCCAAAACCGCCAATGACGAAGCTGGCAGTGGTATGCAGGTCGCTAATCAGAGTAAAACAGAAATCAACAGCCTGGTACAAGACATCGACAATGCTGCCCAGGTTTTGAATAAACTAGCGGCAGAAAGCGATAATATCGGCAGTGTGCTGGACGTGATCAAGGGTATTGCCGATCAAACCAATCTGTTGGCTCTGAATGCCGCCATTGAGGCTGCCCGCGCCGGCGAACAGGGACGCGGCTTTGCCGTGGTCGCCGATGAAGTTCGCACCCTGGCCAGCCGTACCCAGCAATCTACGCTGGAAATTCAGGAGATGATTGGCAAACTGCAGTCAGGCACCAAGGACTCCGTAACCGTCATGAGCAATGCACTAGAACGCGGCCAGTCCAGTGTTGAGGCCGTCGATAAAACAGTATCCTCTTTGCATACTATTCAATCTGCCATCAGCAGTATTAACGACATGAATGCCCAGATTGCCACCGCTTCGGAAGAACAAACCCAGGTGGCCAACGAAATAAACCAGAACCTTGTGAACATCTCATCGATATCACAACAGACCACTGCGGATGCGGATGACGCCTACCACGCCAGCGTTGCACTTTCAGATATTTCCATGCAGCTAAGCGAGAAAACAAAAACACTGGGGGGAAATTCAAATGGCCTGGATCTCTCAGCCGCTAAAGCCGCTCATTTAAATTGGAAAACCCGCCTGCGTGATTTTCTCGATGGCAAGGCCTCCCTGAGCATGGAGGAAGCCGTTTCCCATCACGACTGCAAATTTGGCAAATGGTATTTCAGCGAAGGGCTGGAGAAATATAGCCATCCCCGCCATTATTGCGGTTGATACGCCGCACGAACAACTGCATGAATTAATCAGGATGATCATTGATTACAAGAATGCCGGACGCATGGAAGAAGCCGAACAGGCCTACCGGCAAGTTGCAACACTATCACGTGAGATAGTCAAATTGATGGATCAGGCCGAGACGACGGTAAGCTGAATCAATAGGACCGATTTTAGGATTTGCCTGAAAACGGCCCTATTGCTTAAATAAAATACCCCGCCAGCTTGCTGGCGGGGTATTAAGTTGTAGATGCCATCACCCTTATCTCAGCGCAATCATTTCTGGTTCCCACGCTCCCGCGTGGGAACCCATACGTCAATTGATACGCTGATTTGGGTATCCCATTCCCACGCAGGAGCGTGGCAACGAGAGAACTCAGTAACCTACCGTTTTTCGTTGCAGGCAACGGGGAATTAAACCCAACGGAGATTAAACCCTCATGGATTTAATGATGATGCCCATGCTCGGCTTCTTCATCATGTGCATCTTCCTTGTGTTTCAGAAAGCCCTTGTGAAACTGGCGATGCACATAGGCCAACACATCCCAGCGTTCTGAAACTGACAACGATCCTTTAAATGCAGGCATCGCTGACTTCATCGACTTGAAAGGCTCGACCTGGCCACCTTCACTCAGCCGCCAGAATAAATAACCATCACCATCCCCCGGCGCCTTATGAAAATGATGGGTCAGATCAGCAGGAGGGTGCTGCAGGCTTTTTGCAATCGGACCATCGCCAGTGCCATTTTTTCCATGACAGGCAACACAATTAGCCGCATACAATTTTTCACCTCGTTTAGCAGCTGCCGCATCACTCCAGACTTCACTTTTCATGCTGGCATAAGCTGCCGGTGGTTTAACCCATTTGCTGTGCTGATGTGTACCATGATGCATTTTTCCATGATCCATATCCATATTCATTTTCATGTTCATATGGTCCATATTCTTATGATCATGATCGCCATCGGCAAAAACAGGAAACGACAGCGCTAACAGTAACGGGGCTGCAGCAAATGATTTGTATGCAACCATAGAATCCAATAAATTTTTCATATTCCAAACTCCAAAATAATAAATGCAGACTGAGATAGAACTCAGCATTCAATACGTATGAAGAAAGGATAGAATCAAATTCGTAAACGTCGGGTCAGAAGATAGACCGGTAGCCTCGCAGCACTGAATTGAACACTATTCCAGTCAGGAGACCGATACAGGCTGGGAGCTATTGGGACAAAAAGGGAAAAACTTGCTAATGCTTGCCAGATATCCGGCACAGAAGGGGAATGTAATGTAACAGGAAGCTCATTTGCATGCGCAGAAAGAGCATCACAGCAATACTCAAGCGTTCTCTGCAGATGAGAAAATTCACCGCTATTCGCATCTTCATGGTAAGCATGATTCAGATGCTGATCGACAGCCGAGCTTTTGTCTGCTGTCTCGGCATCACAAATGGAGACAAAAGTACTGAGCAGAAAAAACAGAAGCCAAAGGCTGACAAAAGATCGACTTTTCGACAGGCTGCGAAGCGTATTCATAGCACCGATCTTGTCTGTAAATGGCTAGTCATAATGACCGGCATTGTAGCAGATAGTAGCTGGTTTTTATTTAAACCATTTCGGCATTTTCAATATTTTCAATAATCGGACAACCATCTTCAGCGCCACGACAAAGATTCAATAATAACTGAAATTCTCTTCTCAAGGAGGATAGTTCTTCCAGTCTTATTTCAGTTTCTGCCAGTTTTACTGCAGTAAGTTGCCGCACTTCATCCCTGGCATGTTGCGGGTCTTGACGCATTTTTAACAATTCTGAAATTTCAGCGAGACTAAAATTCATTTTTTGGGCTCGTTGAATAAACTGCAAATGAGAAATGTCCTGCTCGGTGTATTGACGAACACCGGAGGCATTGCGTTCTATCTTGTTTAAAAGCCCAATTTTCTCATAGTAACGTAGTGTATCCTGCGTCAGTGATAAGCGTTTACTGACGGCACTGATTTTATAGCGCGGGTTATCCATTGCTGTCCTTACATCCAGATATTTACAAACAGAAAATATTCATTGATAAGATAAAGACCACTGAAGATAAGGATGGTTCCCGCAATAACTTCAAATGTTTTCTGGCGTCGTTGCATAAAACTAAGCGACTCCAACCAGCCCATACTCCAGGCACCCAAGATCACCGGTATACTGCGTCCCAGTGCAAAGACAAGCAACAGCAAAAAACCAAAGCCAGGTGAACCAATGCTTGCACTGGCCGTTAGCAACACTAATAAGGCGGGGGTACAAAACGGACACACCGCCACTGAAAAAGGAATCGCCAGCAGAAAAGCGCCACTGATGCTACTCACCCGCCAGGCGCGGGCGCTAATCCAGGGCAAACGAATGGTAATCCAGCCAGGCCAAATCAGGCCTAGAAAAATCAATACCGGGCCTAGCAGCAACCCCCATTGTCGTCCCATTGCGGCCTTGACCCACTCCCCTCCCAGGGCAGCGGCAACACCCAGCACGACATGGGTAACCAACATACCAACGACAAAAGCCGTGCCCAGTATCAGAGCTCGTTTCGGCTCATGTGCCTTGGTTACATAAGCCAGCATGACCGGAATAGAGGCGAAGGAAACCGGGTTGAAACTGAACACGAAGCCCGCTAGAAAACCCAGCCCAAGTCCGGTCAGGCTAGCCTGTTCCAGACTTAGCGCCAGCACCGATTCAGAAAGCTCAAGGCCTGGCAACAACAATACCAGCGCCGAAACATAGAGCAGGCCTGCGGTAAAAAAAGGCGTACTCTTTGCCAGCTGAGCAAGCAGACGCTGATCCTTTTCCTGTATCCCTCGAAAACTGGAAATCATAACCGGCAGGGTAAACAGAGAAGAAAATAACAGTCCGGCCAGTATTGCAAAAACAACGGAATCAACCTGTATGGATATTCCCGCGACAATGAGAAACAGGGGCAAGGTGCAGGCCGGCAGGGTTAGGCCCAGACGTACCGGCTCGGGGATAGCATCTGCCTGGGGCCATAAACGATATAGCTCAAGATGTGGCACGGGCAGATAAACAAACCGTGAAACGATATAAACCGTCGCTATCAACGCCAGAATGAGACTCGGAAAATAGGCATTCCAGACAAAAGGCGTTGTCAGAAACACCGCCAACACCAGCAGTGTGACCAGAAAACTACTACGTATTAGCCAAAGCAGAAAAACGGAAGCAAACAGGCTGGCTCCGGATTGTCGATGCACACGTACCGAGAACAGAGTATGAGTCGCAATCGTACAGGGTTCGTAAAAGGCCAGTAAACCCAACAGTGCGGCAGTGATCAATAAAATCTCGCTCATGCGCCCTGCTGCCTGTGTTGCTTTTCGTGATCCTGCGTTTTATGAATATGCTCTTCCAGAGCGGATTGCAGTTTTCGCGCTGAGGGTAAACGGGTAAATACCAGTTGACCATCAATAGCTATAGCAGGCGTGGACAACACCCCCAGACTGACGGCATAGTCCAGTTCCTGTAAAATATTTACTTCACGCCAGTGAATACAGCTCTCGCCTTTTTCAAGAACAATTTTTTTTAACAGTTCTCGTGCGTGGCTACATTTGCTGCAACCAGGTGAGGAAAATACTTCAACCTTAATACTCATACAAAACTCCAGCTTACTAAGCGCAACTAAATATCAGATTTCTGACTATAACTCCTGGAGTTAACTCAAGATCAAGGATATATTTGAATTATTTTCATAGCAACGCAACGAGTAGTACACAATTTTTATCCCAACCTACTCAGCTAAGCGGTCAACTGCGGAATCCAGCTTAAAAATTACCCTTGACTCCGTACATGGGTACGGAGTGTATATTGAACTTTCAAACTGGAGGTCATGTCAGAATCACAAGACATATGGTCGATATTTATCAGGAGGCATACATGTCTGAAACACCCACTCAAAGCAGTCGGCGCCCTATGATCGCGGCTATCGTTGCAGGAATTGGGGCCTCACTCTGTTGTGTAGGCCCTCTGGTATTACTTATGCTCGGCATTGGTGGTTCCTGGATAAGCACACTCACTGCACTTGAACCCATTCGTCCGCTGTTTATCGGCATCACTCTTGTTTTTATTTACCTGGCCTTTCGTAAACTTTATTTATTGCCTATTAGCTGCGATATTGACAAAGCCTGCGCCAAACCTGCAACCCGGCGCAACCAGCGTATCATTTTCTGGATCCTTAGTAGCTTGATCATCGCCTTGCTGGCTTTCCCATGGTACGCAGAATATTTAATTGACTAAAACTGGAGTCATATCATGCCAAAGAAAATTTTGTTTTTTTTAATATTCCTGATAGCCATTAACGCTTCTTTTTTTCAGACAGCGATAGCCGCCGAAAAAGATTCGATAAAAACGGTAACCCTGGCAGTTAAAAATATGACCTGTCGAATGTGTCCTATCACCATCCGCAAATCATTGGAAAAAGTTGATGGTGTGATCAGCGCCAGTGCCGACCTTGACAGTAAAACAGCTACCGTCAGCTTTGATTCGCGCAAAACAAATATAGACGCGCTGATTGCCGCAACTACCAATGCTGGCTATCCATCTACACTCAAACGCTAAATAGCAGGTTTGCATCAATTGTTTGATAATTGCTGCGTCTAGTTAGCTAGGCTAAGGCCTCTTGCCGCTACGGTTTTCATCTGTGATGAGCAAGATTTACTATCAAGCACAAAAACATGACCGCCAAAGTAACCGGTAACTATCTGTACATCAAGAATTCGGATGATTGAGCATAAGGTGTTCGGCCAAGCAGCCATAGATCCAAACTCAGAAGCTCAGACTTTTCAAGTAATCTCTGAAGTCATCTTTCAATTCTGGATGTTTCAAAGCATATTCCACTGTTGCTTGAAGATAACCCAGCTTACTGCCACAGTCATAGCGCTTACCCGTAAATTCGTAAGCCAGAACCCGTTCAAGATCTAGCAACATGGCAATGGCATCGGTCAGTTGAATTTCACCCCCTGCCCCTCTGCCTGTGCTATTAAGTAGTTGCATAATCCGTGGCGTCAGAATGTAGCGACCGACGACTGCCAAAGTAGAGGGTGCCTCGGATGGCAGCGGTTTTTCAATAATAGTTTCGATTTTGGAAATTGCATTTTCAATCGCATTGACCTTGACGATACCATATTTATCCGTATCTTCCGGGGCGACGTTTTCCACTCCGACAATACTGCTACCATGACGATCATATTGTTCGACCATTTGCGCCAGTGAACCCTTGCCGTTTCCATCAATGAGATCATCGGCCAAAATAACCGCAAAAGGTTCTTGATCTACGGCAGGTTGAGCACACAGAACCGCATGTCCAAGACCTAGTGCTTCCGCCTGACGAATAAAAATACAGGATACATGACTAGGTACGATATTACGCACCAGCTCTAGCAACTTGGCCTTACCACGCGCTTCTAACTCGGTCTCAAGTTCATAGGCCTTGTCAAAATGGTCCATAATGGAATTTTTGTTGCGCCCGGTAATAAATATAAGCTGATCCATACCTGCTTCAATGGCCTCCTCAACGGCGTATTGAATCAGAGGTTTATCAACAACCGGTAACATTTCCTTGGCGTTCGCCTTGGTGGCAGGAAGGAAGCGGGTACCCATACCCGCAACGGGAAAGACTGCTTTTCTTATTTTTTTCATACAAAACTACCATGTCCGTAATGATGAGTTGATTGTTATAAGGGTCGCCATAAGTTGTAGGTTGGGCTGAATAAAATAAAGCCCAACGGTCTGGTCCGATATTCTGTTGGGCGACCGAAGGAAGTGCCTCTGGTGCTTCATTTTATTCAGCCCAACCTACAGTTTATCGCTGCAAGCAGCGAAGAATAAAACCCTCGCGATTAAATTATTACAATAGTAAATCGGCACACTAGCATTTTCCTTTACTATGATGTAATGAATATTACGCTTCCATACTGCTTAGGCAAATAAAAAGGGCAGCCTTTTTATTTGGCGCCCTTTTGTTATTTTGCATACATCAGCCAACAATCAATTAGACACAACAGCCTTATTGTTAACAATCAGCAGATTGGCACGATTTTTCTCAATCAGTTTTGGCCCAATGCCCTTAATGTTTTCCAGTTCCTCTATCGATTTGAACGGCCCATATTTCTCTCGATAACTGACAATTCTAGCCGCTTTTCTATCGCCAACACCCTTGATATTCAGCGCAAGGGTTTGAGCATCGGCCGCATTAATATCAACGGGCTCCGCAAGTGCCCTGAAACTCAGGACAAGGAACAAGGAAATGAGAACAAATAATAGTTTTTTCATGGTGAGACTCCTTTCTCGTTATTTAATAATTAAAGAATCACTACTCCTGTCATTCTTACTAGCTATTCTGCCATGACCATAGGTACAGTCAACCGAAATATTGCTCGCCCAAACTCATTCAATTTCTTTTTCAATCGCGGCCAACGCCGCCATAGGATCAGGCTGTTGGGTAATCGGGCGACCAATTACCAGATAATCCGAACCGGCAGCAATCGCCTCGGCCGGAGTCATGATGCGGGTCTGATCCCCTGCCGCCGCGCCTTTCGGGCGAATACCCGGCGTCACCAGTTTGAATGATGGCTCGATATGTTCGCGCAACATGGCCACTTCCAGTGGTGAGCAGACCACGCCATCAATGCCTGCCTCCTGTGCCAGTCGCGCCAGTCGTCGGACATGCTCTCCGGCCTCGCCGCCAAGTCCGATCTGCGCAAGTTCTTCCGGCCCCATGCTGGTAAGAATTGTCACCGCAATCAGCAAGGGCCGGTGTGCCGAGCTATCAATTGCCTCTCGGGCAGCCGCAAGCATACGGCCACCACCCAGTGCATGTACGTTCAGCATCCACACACCGAGTTCTGCCGCCGCCTGACAGGCTTTGGCAACGGTATTGGGAATATCGTGAAACTTGAGATCCAGAAACACATCAAAACCCTGCTGCACCAGTTTTGAAACAAACGTCGGACCTGCTGCGGTAAACAGTTCTTTGCCGACCTTGACTCGGCAACGCGTCGGATCAAGCTGGGCAAGCAATGCTGCTGCCGCCTCAGCGCTGGGATAATCCAGAGCAATAATAATTCGTGATTTTTGCATTTATTTTCCCTCAGTCCCCTGCACGGGTTTGACCGTATTCCAGCATTTGCAACCTGGGCATTGCCAGTACAATGTCCGGCCATTGAAACCGCAATGATTGCATTGATACATGGGCTTGTTTTTCAGTATATCGCCAGTGACTTTTTTCAGTACCAGCAGTTTATCTTTTACTTCGTCCTTGACGCGCTCAAGGTTGAGGTCGATCAAACGTTCAATACCAAATACCGAGGGCGTATGTTTAAGAAAATTGGTGACAAACTCTTCAGCCGCCTCGCTGCCCTGCGCATCATAAATCAGCAAAGCCAGTTCAAGCACCACCGCAATGCAACTGTGATCGGCTAATAGTCTTTGCAGATAACGCGTATATTCATCACTACGCCCCAGCGTCTGATAGCAACATTTTATCAAGGGTAGGGTTTCAGGAATAAAATCGGCATCCTGCTGTTCGACCCGCTGTGCGGCACGCAAGGCAGATTTGGCATCCCCCGCAGTGAGTTCAATATCCGCCTCCAGTAGACTAGCACGAACGCAGCTACGTTCTTCTGCCAGGGCTTTTTTCAACAGTTTTAGCGCGCGCAAGGGTTCACCATCTGCACGCACCTGTTCTGCCAATTCACAATAAAACTGCGCAATACTGGTGCTCAGATTTTCGCCTGTACGAAGTTCACATTTTTTAGCTACCTGGATTGCGTTCTGCCATTCTTTCTCCTGCTGATAAATATCCAGCAGCAGCTTTAGCGCCGAGCGATGACGCTGGTCACTATCAACCAGCTCTGACAATAATGTCTCCGCCCGATCCAGCAAACCGGCACGCATATAATCCTGCCCCAATTCAAACAGTGCCTGGGTGCGCTCATCTTTATTTAAAGTCGGTCTGGCGATCAAATTCTGATGAATTCGAATGGCGCGATCCACTTCGCCGCGTCGTCGAAACAGGCCACCCAGCGCCAGGTGAGTCTCGACTGTATTACTGTCCACATCAAGCATCTGAATAAAGGTCTCGATGGCCTTATCTGGCTGCTCGTTTAAAAGATAATTCATTCCCTTCAGGTAATCAGAAGGAATATCAGTAGCGCCACCTTCAGTTTTTACTGAGCGGCCACGCCGACCCACTAGCCAGCCCGAGAAGGCGGCTACCGGTAGTAATAACAAAAGTGTTTCAACCACCATAGTAGTCTATGTCAAACTCAGTGTAGGCAAACATCAGTGTTTGTCCTTAATGGGAATCGCACGCAGATTTGTAATTTCCTTTTCCGCCAATTTGCTCGACTTTCTCAACTTTGCCACTTCACGCTTGAGACTGATAATCACCCCGGTGCTGGCTAGCACCCCAAGAACGGCACCGCTAAACATGGCCAGCACCAGAATAAGCGATAAAGGAATTTGCCGACTGGAAAAATAATAATTGAACTCAACCGCTTCTGCATTTAACACAGCAAAAGCAATACCGATCACTATAAGCAATAAAAATAGTAACAGATAGAAAATTCGCAACATTGCATTATCCTCAAGTTCAGGTGCAAATATAAATGGTCAACTTCTCAGCAAAATAAAATAGGACTCATCATGCCGGTCAACACAAGAGAAAATACTGTCCTCACATAAAAAAAGCGGCATGAGGTCGAAACCTTATGCCGCTCAATTTTCTTCACAAGTAATTATTCAGTCCTTGATTTCAACTGCCGCCATACTCTTGTTTACTCGTTCCCGCATTTCCTTACCCGGTTTGAAATGCGGAACATATTTCGCACCGAGGGTGACAGAATCACCGGTTTTTGGATTACGCCCGGTACGCGGTGGTCGATAGTGCAATGAGAAACTTCCAAAACCACGAATCTCGATACGTTCACCATTCGAAAGATTGGTGCCCATATGTTCGATCATCGTTTTTACTGCCAGTTCTACATCCTTGTAGGCTAGCTGGGGCTGTTTTTTCGCCAGAATATCAATTAACTCTGATTTAGTCATCACCCGTCCTTTGTCAAAACTTCAAATTACTCGCTGTGATTTTCGAATGCACAAGACTAAGTTAACTATTCGAATCCATCTGTTCCTTCAGTAAATCACCGAGAGTGGTTGCCGCAGGTGCTGCATCACGATTGTAATCGCTAATGGCTTCTTTCTCTTCATCATTGTCTTTCGCTTTAATAGACAAATTAACGATGCGGTTCTTACGGTCGATACCGACAAACTTGGCTTCGATTTCATCACCTACATTGAGCACAGTACGCGCATCTTCGACACGTTCCTGCGACAGCTCGGAAGCACGCAAATAGCCTTCAACGCCATCTTCCAGTTCAAGCACAGCGCCCTTGGCATCGACTTCAATGATTTTCGCCTTAACGATACTGCCCCTGGAATGATCCACCACAAAGTTGGATACAGGATCTTTTTCCAGCTGTTTGATGCCCAGAGAAATACGTTCACGTTCAGGATCAACCGACAGCACAACGGCTTCTATCTCGTCACCCTTCTTGAAATTACGCACGGCTTCTTCGCCAGGAGTATTCCAGGAAATATCAGAAACATGTACCAGACCATCGATACCACCATCCATACCGATGAAAATGCCAAAATCGGTAATCGACTTGATAACGCCGCTAACCTTGTCATTCTTGTTGTGCGTGGCGCCGAAGTGTTCCCAGGGGTTGGCTGCGCACTGTTTCATACCCAGTGAAATACGACGACGTTCTTCGTCAATATCCAGAACCACTACTTCAACTTCCTGGCCTAACTGCACCACCTTGCTGGGATGAATATTCTTGTTGGTCCAATCCATTTCAGACACATGCACCAAACCTTCAACACCTTCTTCCAGCTCAACGAAGCAACCATAATCAGCAATATTGGTCACCTTGCCCAGCAGACGGGTGTGTTCAGGATAACGACGTGCAATATCAACCCAAGGATCTTCGCCCATCTGTTTCAGACCCAGCGATACGCGCATGCGTTCGCGATCAAACTTGAGCACCTTGACGTCAATTTCGTCGCCTACTTCTACAATCTCACTCGGATGCTTGACGCGCTTCCAGGCCATATCGGTGATATGCAGCAAACCGTCAACACCACCCAGATCAACGAATGCGCCATAGTCGGTGAGGTTCTTGACCACACCCTTGATGATGGCACCTTCCTGCATATTTTCCAGCAGACTTTCGCGTTCCGCACTACCTTCAGCTTCAACCACCGCACGACGAGAAACCACCACGTTGTTACGCGGTTGATCCAGTTTGATAACCTTGAATTCCAGATCCTTACCTTCGAGATAACTAGTATCGCGAACAGGACGTACATCAACCAGTGAACCCGGCAGGAAGGCGCGGATTTCACCCAGTTCAACGGTAAAGCCACCTTTGACTTTGTCGGTAATCATACCCGTAACCGTTTCACCCGCTTCGAACGCTGCTTCCAGTTTTTTCCAGGTTTCCGCACGCTTGGCTTTTTCGCGTGACAGACGAGTCTCACCAAATCCATCTTCAACCGTATCCAGTGCAACTTCCACGATGTCACCGACGTTGACATCGATTTCACCTGCCTCATTGGCAAACTGGCTAATTGGAATGACGCCCTCGGATTTCAATCCAGCATTAACAATAACGAAGTCATCGTTGATCTGAACAATAGTACCGGGAATAATGGAGCCAGGACGCATCTGCGTTTTGGCAAGACTTTCTTCAAATAATTCTGCAAAGCTTTCGCTCATTTTCTCATATCGCCTTAGGTTGAAACATCCAACCTGAGTTACTGCGGCAAAACCGCGGGTTAGTTAAATTAAGCCCACAATACCGGGTACAAATTGTGAACCCCCATACATAAATAGTTCAGCTATTACACCATAGCTGAACAACTAAAACATCAAATCTCTGCGAGAGCTAAAAATGATTCAGGCAAAACCTGACTGGCATTGCTGCATAACCCTTTCGACCACCTCGTCAATCGACATCGAAGTAGTATCAAGAACCACAGCATCTTCCGCCGGCTTTAACGGCGCCACCTTACGCTGACTGTCACGAGCATCACGCTCAGCTATCTCTTCCAGAAGACCGCTTAGATTAGCATCGATCCCCTTGCCTATCAACTGTTTATAGCGTCTTTGCGCCCGTTCTTCCACACTGGCAGTCAAAAATATTTTCACTTTCGCATCGGGGAAAACCACTGTCCCCATGTCCCGGCCATCGGCTACCAGGCCTGGTTTTTGACGAAAATCACGCTGGCGCTGGAGTAGCGCCGTCCGCACTGCCGGCAGCGCCGCGACTTTCGAGGCGGCATTGCCACAGGTTTCACTACGAATGGCGTCGCCTACCACCTCACCCTCGAGCAAGGTCAAGGGTTCGCCGCCCGTTTTGGGCAACTCAAACCGCACGTCCAGCGTTGTTGCGTAATCAGCCAGTGACTTTTCGTCACCCAGCGGAAT
>JAADGZ010000092.1 GCA_013152045.1 Gammaproteobacteria bacterium | reverse complement strand
AGAGAACGCCTGTAGGTTGGGCTGAATAAAATGAAGCCCAACAAGATGCACATCATGTTACGCAGCAAGCTGCGGGGTATTAATTGATGGGTTTCGCTTCGCTCTACCAATCCTACGCGTGCTTGTTCGCTCTACCCATCCCGTTTTTTTCTGGTTCCCATGCTCCCGCGTGGGAATCCATACGTCCATCGATACGCTGATTCGGGTATTCATTCCCACGCCGGAGCATGGGAACGAGAGAAAAGAGGCATACTTTTCACTAGCCACTAGCCACTAGCCACTAGCCACTCATTTCTTCAGGGATGACTGAAATCAAAATTGGGTAAACGTTGCAATACCTGGCTGGCATGTTTGCATACGGTTTTGAAATATTTATAAGCCAGTGGATCCATTTGACAGGCACTATTGCGGCGGTCAGCATAAATAATCCCCACCGGGTTTTCTGCGACAAAGATCGACATAGCCATAAATGAGTCGGTGCCGATCAGTTTTTTAAACTCGTTGGGCACCAGCGGCCAGAATTTTGTTCGGTTCTGATCGTTGATTAAAACCGCCTGTGATTTTTCCAACAGACGGCTGAATATATTCTTTGGCTCAAGGCTGATCTCGAAGCGGCTGAACAGAGGATCATTATCAACGCCGATGATTTTTTCAGCTTTCAGTAGTTTGTTCTCTGTATCCAGGCGGGCGAAAACTACGCGGTTGAGACCTACGCCATCATGCAGCCCCTTGAGAACGTGGCTGATAAGTTCGTAGGTATTTTCTGTAGCTAATTTTTTCTGGGTTAATATTCCTAGCAGCAGTTTCAATGAGCGAATTTGTGGCATGAGACAAATTTCAGCTTCCTGTTCTTCGATGGCCTCAGGTTCCTGTTCGCTGGTTTTTTCTTCTGGTTTTGGGGGAATGTAGGCAAGTCCTAGAACGGCAGGGGGCACGCCATAAAGTGCGGACTCACGCGCAACTTCGACGGCCAGTATATGTGTTCCGGTAATAAGTTCTGCTAGATCTATTTCCAGCCATTCGGCAGCATGCTCCTGAATCTTGCAGGTTTTTTCAGCATACCAATTCACTGCAGCGCCACGGGCCAGCTGCACCGCGAGCATAATGCCATAGGCGCGGGGGAATTTGGCATTTTCGGGATGCAAGGCTTCCAGTAGAAGATCAGGAAGTTTCCACTGACGTGCCAGTTTGGCAGTAAGCTGATCCAGGGTAAAACCGAGAACGATAAACTGTGCTTCTTCCGCAGCTATATTCTTTTCATTACGCATCTTGTCCACCTGATCGAGTAGAGCAGGGGCATAGATAGCGACAAACATTTCACCGAGGAAATGCAACTGGGTTGCAGCAAAAACTTCTTCTGGACTCATGTCTCGGCGTTGGCTGGCCCAGCGAGTTGCCTGGCGCGCAGCATGATAGGCCCGGGAAAAGGTTTTCAGCAGGCGAATTCTGGCCGCATCTTTGAGTGTTTTTTCAATACTGGGCAAGCGTTGTGGTAGTTCATTAACTTGTTCAACGCCTAGAATCATCAACGCCTGTGGAATGGTGGTGATATCGGTGCTCAGCGAGCCGGAGGTTCGTGTATTACCCAGGCGCAGTAAATGGATCACCAGCCCTGGGTCTAGATCAACGGTTTCTTCCAGTTCCGCGACCGAGGCGTTTTCTCGTGCGCAGTATTGCCGCAAAGCATTGATGGTTGCCTCTTGGACAGGGACTGATTTGTGCCCGATGTGTTTTACCCATTCATCAAGACTAAGATTCATGTCAGGTGATCCTGAATGAGTTTAATTAAGAAGGACTGTAAATAGTTCATTGCTCCTTATATCGGTTATTTTGGCTCGGTCTTTAATGCCTTGATAAATGCTTTTGTAAGTATTTGGCAAAAGTACTTGTCGTTAGATTTGAGGCCAGAGCGGTATTCTATATTGTGGCGTGAGAGATGATTTTTTTGCCTGTTGGGGTTAAGTTTAGATTGTGCAAGTCGATAAGTAGAACGGGTCGAAATATTGTTAGCAGGATACAAAAAAATTCCTTTACAATATAATGGATATTGAACAGATAGAATAAAGGACAAATAATTCTCACATGAAATTATTGATTGGTCTTGTCATGGTGCTGGGCGCCGTTTTTGGTGGTTATGTGCTGTCGCATGGTAATCTGGCATCACTTTACCAGCCCTTTGAGTTATTGATTATTTTAGGCGGCGCCACTGGCGCTTTTGTTATTTCGAATCCTCCTAAAATTATCTTCGGCGTGGGCAAGGGCATTGGTAGTCTGTTCAAGGGCAGCCTATACAATAAACAGACCTACCTGGATCTGCTGTCATTGATGTTTGCCTTGTTTGGCAAGGCGCGTAAGGAAGGTCTGATGGCGCTAGAAACGGATATTGAAGAGCCAAAAGAAAGTGAAATTTTCAAGACTTATCCAGGCTTAATGAAAAATCATCATTTGATGGATTTTATTTGCGACTATTTGCGCCTGATGGTGGGTGGCAATATGAATGCTTTCGAATTGGAAAGCCTGATGGATCTGGAGCTGGAAACTCATCATCATGAGGTCGAGGCACCTAGTCACGCGATGACGGCCATGTCCGATGGTCTGCCCGGTTTTGGTATCGTCGCAGCCGTTATGGGGGTGGTTATCACGATGGGCTATATCAGTGAGCCACCGGAAGTGCTGGGAGCCCATGTGGGGGCGGCACTGGTGGGAACCTTTCTGGGTATTTTGCTGGCCTATGGTTTTGCCGGTCCTATGGCCAATGCCATGGCGGCGCAGGCTGAAGAAGAAGGCAAGTTATTCGAATGTGCCAAGATCTGCATTATGGCTACGCTCAATGGCTACACCCCTCAGATCGCCGTGGAATTTGGTCGCAAGGCTCTGTTCAGCGATTTACGTCCCGGCTTCCTTGAGCTCGAGGAACATATCAAAAGCATGAAGAAATAACCCACGGGCGGGCTTGAATTCAAGTGGCAGGCGACGACAAAAAACAACCGATAGTCAAAAAGAAAATCGTCAAAGGCGGTGGCGGGCATCATGGCGGCTCATGGAAAGTGGCCTATGCTGATTTTGTTACCGCCATGATGGCGTTTTTTCTGTTGCTCTGGCTATTGGGTATTACCGATGAGATGCAACGTGAAGGCATTTCCGACTGGTTCAATAATCCTGCTGGCATCAAGGGTCCAGGCGGTGCCAGTACCAGCATGATCAAGTTGGGTGGTACTAAAGATATTCCCAAAGGTGATGGTAAGAAATCTGAACAACAGGCTCTTACTACCGAGCAGCAGGTGGAAAAGTCAGCGCAGGAGAAGGTCAAGGAAATAGAGAAAAAAGAAGACAAAAAACGCCTGGATAAATTACTGGAAAAACTCAAGGCGGCAATTGAAAGCAGTAAGGAACTGAAAAATTTCAAGGATCAGCTGCTACTTGAAATTACACCGGATGGTCTTCGGATCCAGATTATTGACAAGAAAAATCGACCCATGTTTTCCCTGGGTAAGGCAAAGTTAAAATCCTATACCAAGGTAATTTTACGCAAAATTTCCAAAATCATTGTGCAGGAGGTGCCTAACCGGGTCAGCATTTCTGGGCATACCGATGCAACGCCCTTTCCCAAGGGCTATATTGAATATGAAGATCGCTACGGTAATGACTTTCGTAAGCCGTACACTAACTGGGAATTGTCTGCTGATCGCGCTAATGCGGCGCGTCGTGAACTCGTGAAAGGTGGCCTGCCCAGTAATCAGCTAGGGCGCATTGTCGGTCTGGGTTCATCGGTATTGCTGGATAAGAAAAAGCCGCGTAGCCCGGTTAATCGGCGCATCAGCATCTTGATCATGAACAAGTCTGCGGAAGAGTCCATGCTGCGGGTTGAAGGTAACGTCAAAGCAAAAGCAAAAGCCAAAGTCAAGATAAAAGCGAAGGTCGAAACTAAACCAAAGGCCTTGGCGGAACAAGGGGCGCACTAAAGTTATATTTTTCCAAACCTGCATTCTAGCGGGTTTATGGGGATTCTCTCGTTCCCACGCATGAATACCCGAATCAGCGTATCGATGGACGTATGGGTTCCCACGCGGGAGCGTGGGAACCAGAAATGCTACTTATCCTTAGATCATTATTCCTCAAGCGATGCCAGTATGCGTAAATAACTGGCATGGCGTTCGTGGCTGATTTCTTCCTTCTCCACGGCCTCTAAAATCGCGCAGCCGGGTTCGTTGCGGTGTCGGCAATTGCGGAAACGACATTGATCCTCACGCGCTACAAATTCAGGAAAGCCCTGCGCCAGTTGTTCAGGACTGACATTCCAGAGTCCAAACTCGCGTATTCCTGGTGAATCAATCAGGCTCGCTGAATCCAACAGATGGTAAAGTCGTGCGGTGGTGGTGGTATGTCGTCCTTTGCCGGTGGCGCTGGACACTTCACCAATACGGGCGTGGACCTCTGGCAGCAGGCGATTGAGCAGGGACGATTTTCCAACCCCCGATTGACCTACCAGAATACTGGTTTTTTTGTGCAGGCATTGGCTTAGCTGATTGAACGCGCTATCTTCATGTGCACTGGTGTAGATCACCTGATAGTCCAGGTGCTGATAAACCGCTAGTCGTTGCTGATAGTCTGTAAGCTGTTTTTGTTCGAGTAGATCTGTTTTGTTAAGAACGATAAGCGGGTTGATACCAGTGAGTGTGGCGGCGACCAGATAGCGATCCAGCAGGCCTTCATTGAGTTCGGGCAGAGGCGAACAGACAATCAGGATTTGATCAATATTCGCAGCAATAATTTTCTGTTTGCCGCGATCATCAGGGCGAGCTAAAAGACTGCTACGAGCTTTGAGGTCGTGGATGATGCAGGATTTTGGATCTGGGTAATACCAACTTATATAGTCACCGCAAACAAGGGGCGGTAGGTTTCGCCGGGCGTTGCAGCGATGCTCTTTTGCCTGTTCATCTTCAATGATGATCTGCTTGCCGAAGTGGGCAATGATACGCCCGGCATTATCGGGCAGTTTTTTATGCCCGCTATCGGTCGCCGTGTGTTGAGAGTGCCGCCGGGACATATAGGAAAATGCTATTAGTGTTTAAACTTGTAGAAGTTCTGATTCAGGTAAGTAACAACATCATTAATTTGTTCCTGTGGCCAGGCAATACCGATGTTGTTTTTGCAACGGTTGACTTGATTCTGCAAACCCTGGTAGCTGTTGATACGGCGATCTTTGCGGGTATAGATGGAATCGGGATCGCCGTTCATGATGGACTTATGACATCGGATGCAATTGGCGTCATGCAGGATTTTGCCATTACTAGCATCACTGGCATGAGCGTTTGCCGCAAGCAGATTGGTTAGTACCAATACGGGTAGAATAAAGAAGAGGCTGCTTTTGTTACGGACTTTATGTTGGAGCATGATCCAGGTTCCTTGTTGTTTCATCCAGCTTACGAAGAGAGTGTCGGCTCAAGTTTAGCGGATAAATGAGCAATGCGTACAGAGGCGGGGGGATGTGAATCATGGAAAGCGGAATACAGAGGATCCGGCGTCAGGGTATTGGCGTTTTCTTCATAAAGCTTTACCAGCGCCTTGATCAGATTATCCGCATTACTGTTCTGGGCGGCAAAATCGTCGGCTTCGAATTCATGTTTGCGACTGACCCAGGCGAAGATCGGTTGCAGGTAAATAGAGAACAACGGTGCCACCATCATGAACAGGGTCAGGGCGATATAGGTAGAGGGCTGGCTGACCCCCAGGCCGGTATAGAAATCATGGTATTGCATCAGCCAGCCCAGCAAGGCCAAACTTAAAAGACTGATGACCGTCATGGAGACAATACGTTTTTTAATATGATTGCGTTTGAAATGTCCCAATTCATGAGCCAGCACCGCTTCAACTTCATCGACATTGAGAGATTTCAACAAGGTATCGAAAAAAACGATACGCTTATTGTCGCCAAGACCGGTAAAGTAAGCATTGCCATGACTGGAACGGCGTGAACCATCCATCACAAAAACGCCCTTGCTGGTAAAGCCACAGCGTTCGAGCAGTTGTTCGATACGCTGTTTCATTTCAGCGTCATCCAGGGGTTTGAACTTGTTGAACAGCGGCGCGATAAAGGCGGGATAGGCCCACATCATGAGCAGGCTGAAGCCGGTCCAGACAGCCCAGACATAAAACCACCAGAATTCGCCGGCACCTTGCATGAGCTGTAATACCAACCAGAGCAGGGGCAGGCCGATAATCGCCATGAGTAGGGTTTGTTTGACTAAATCACTGACAAATAACAACGGCGTAGTGCGGTTGAAACCAAACTTCTGTTCGATGGCGAAAGTGCGATAAATATTGAAAGGCAGATCCAGCAGTGCAGAAATCAGGGTCATGCTGACAATCACGGCCACCCCGGTCATGACCGGACTCCAGGCTAAGGCACGCCACTGTATATCCAGCCATTCCAGCCCACCACCCAGGGTCCAGCCAAGCAGGAGTAAGGCACCGAAAAAAAGTTCGACTATGTCCATGCGGGTATTGCTGAGAGTGTAGTCCGCCGCTTTTTGGTGAGCTTCCAGGGTGATGCGCCCGGTAAAGGCTTCAGGTACCGCCGCGCGGTGTGCGGCTACATGGCGTCGCTGGCGCAGAGTCAGCCAGAGTTGGATCAACAAGGAAAAGCCGAGGGCGACGAGAAACAGATAAGTCAGTGTATTCATGGTTTTTTATCAAACTTAAACAGGCAGGGCAGGGTAGCCTTTGGTAGAATACAAGGCAAGCCCTGTATTTCAAAAACATAGCCGTTGAAGGATACCCTATGAGCCAGGATGTAAATAATTTAATCTGGATCGATCTAGAAATGACCGGTCTGGATACCCAGAATGATCGAATTATCGAAATTGCTACCATTGTAACAGACAGCAACCTGAATATATTGGCGGAAGGGCCGATGCTGGCTATCCACCAGCCGGATGAAGTGATGGCGGCAATGGATAACTGGAATACCAAGCAGCATGGTGGTTCGGGCCTGACCGAACGGGTACGCCAGAGTACGCTGAATGAAGCCGAGGCCCAACGCCAGACGATTGAATTTCTGCAACAATACGTGTCTGAGGGAGCCTCACCCATGTGCGGTAACAGTATTTGCCAGGATCGGCGCTTCCTGGCCCGCTGCATGCCAGAGCTGGAAGCTTTTTTCCATTACCGGAATCTGGATGTCAGCTCGATCAAGGAGCTGGCGAAACGCTGGAAGCCCGAAGTTAGCAAAGGCTTTGTCAAAAATTCCAGCCACCTGGCACTGGATGATACCCGCGATTCCATCAACGAACTGATTTATTATCGGCAACATTTTTTTCAGCTATAGAACCAGGGACGAGTGAGTGAGGAGGAAAACCGGAGCAAAGCACTGCTTGCTGTTGGTCATTTTGCTCGTCTTGAATCCCATTTGATAAACAGGCACTGAATTATACTTTCTCGTGCCTCGTAGTAGTCATTTTTCCGTCCTGCCAATTTCCCTGTTTAGCGTCAAAACCTCGGCGTTATTTTTATCAACCTTTTCCAAGCCTTTGATTCAAAACATCTACCTACTTTTTTTGTGGTTGGTATGTGATTTGCATATGAGTGACTCGCGTGGGTGTGGTTTAGCTAAACCTGCAGAGCTGGATTCATAAATAGTTTATTTTGCGGGAAGAAAACATGGCTGATAAAAAAGAAGAAGATCTGGATCTAGATGTCAAAGGGGGCGGTAAGTCCAATACCGTTTTGCTGATAGCTCTGATTGTGCTGCTCTTGCTGGTCGGTGGTGGTGGCGCGGCATTTTTTCTGCTGAGTGGAGATGATAGTAGTGCGGAGAGTGATGCTGGGGCGGCCACTGAGCATAAGGAGGAAAAAGTTGAAGCGAAGGAAACGCATTATCTTAAGTTAGGCAAAGAGTTTGTAGTTAACCTGGAAGACACCAGCAAGGTTAATTTTATGCAGGTCGAGATCCAGGTGATGGCGCGTGAAACTGAACCGCTTGACCTGATTGAACAAAACATGCCGATGATTCGTAATAAGCTGATGTTGATTCTCAGTAGTCAGAAATATGAACAAGTGAATACTCTTGAAGGCAAGGAAAAGCTGCGCGAAGAAATCAAGCAGGCTATTCAGGAAATATTGCACGAAGAATCACCTAAAGCAAATATTGAAGCGGTGTATTTCACCAGCCTGATCATGCAGTAGGCCATCATTTATGTCAGTCAATGATCTCTTATCCCAAGATGAAATCGATGCCCTCCTGCATGGTGTTGATAACGGCGATGTTCAGACCGAGGATGATATTAATGCGCATGATGGAGTGGCCAGATCATTTGACTTTACCAGCCATGATCGCATTGTTCGCGGTCGCATGCCGACCCTGGAAATGGTCAATGAACGTTTCGCCCGGCGTCTGCGTATAAGCCTGTTCAATATGCTGCGCCGTTCAGCCGAGATTTCTGTCGATGGTGTGCAGATGCTCAAGTTTTCTGAATACATCCACAGCATGTTCGTCCCCACCAGTCTAAATATTGTGCGCGTCAAGCCCCTGCGCGGTACGGCGTTATGCGTGTTTGATCCGAAACTGGTATTTATTATTGTGGACAATTTTTATGGCGGGGTGGGTCGTCACGCCAAGATTGAAGGGCGGGAATTTTCTCTGACTGAACAACGTGTGATCCAGATGGTATTGAATGATGCCTTTAACGATCTTGTGGAAGCCTGGAAGCCGGTATTGCCTGTTGATTTTCAGTTTATCAGTATGGAAGTGAATCCACAGTTTGCCAATATTGTCAGTCCGACCGAAGTAGTGGTGGTTTCTACTTTTCATATTGAACTCGATGGCGGTGGTGGCGATTTCCAGATCACCATGCCGTATTCCATGCTCGAACCTATTCGTGAATTACTCGATGCCGGAGTGCAAAGTGATGTGACCGAGAAAGATGAACGCTGGGCGATTTCTTTACGCGAAGATATTAAGTCGGCCACGGTGAAGCTCAATTCTACTCTGGCAAGTATTGAGATGAATCTGAGTGACGTAGTGAATTTTAAGGAAGGTGACATCTTGTCATTTGATATGCCTGATCAGGTTGTTCTGGAAGTGGAAGGCGTGCCGGTTTTCCGTGGTGACTATGGCGTTTCACGGGGAAGTGTGGCGATAAAAATAAATGAACAGATTGAGCGGCCGTTTGATCCAACCCAGGGCCTTGTTCTGCCCGACGTGTTGAAGTCCTAGAGGAACAGAAGAATGAGTGATTCAGAATCAAATGATGGTGATGTAATGGATGAGTGGGCAGAAGCCATGGCCGAAGCGGGTGATGTTCCCGATGCGGATCTTGACGAGGCCACAGCAGCGGAACCTGAAGAGGCAACTGAAGCAGCAACTGAAGCTGAATCGTCAGAGACTGCTGCTGATACGCCTGCAGTGCAACCCGCACCATTGGATCCGCTGGAGGATACCAGTGGCAGAAGTCGTTCCGATAAGGAGATTAATCTGGATGTCATTCTTGATGTGCCAGTCGAAGTGTCCATGGAAATTGGTTCTACCAAAATGAATATCCGTAATCTTCTGCATTTGAACCAGGGTTCAGTAGTGGAACTAGATCGATTAGCGGGTGAACCGCTGAATGTGAAGGTCAATGGCACCCTGATTGCCCACGGTGAAGTGGTGGTGGTGAATGAAAAATTTGGCATTCGCCTGACTGATATCATCAGTCCTGCTGAACGAGTAAAGAAACTCTCATGATTCGTGCCGGGTACTTTATTTTTTTGTCCCTGCTGGTAAGTTTTAGTGCACAGGCAGCAGAAGAAAAGCCAGCGACTGCGCATGGACTAAGCGTGCTTAAATCGGATGGGCTGGCGAATCACGCACTGGGTGCCGGCAGTTATATTCAGATGATCCTTGGATTGCTGTTCATTGTGGTGCTTATTTTTGCCCTGGCCTGGTTAATGCGGCGCATGGGTCGTTTGCAGTCAGTCATGGGTGGCAGCATGAAACTGCTAGGTGGTGTATCACTGGGGCAACGTGAACGTGCGGTGCTGGTGCAAGTGGGGGAAACGCAAATGTTGCTGGGAGTCGCGCCGGGTAGCGTGCGTACCCTGCATGTATTCGATAAGCCGGTAGTAACGGCTAGCGCCACGGCTGCTGGCGGCAGTTTTGCTGACAAACTTAGCGCGGTTTTGAAACAGAAGGTGGCAAAATAATGCGCTTGGTCTTTCTGCGGCTTGTGCCCGTATTGATCTTGTTCGCCTGGCCTCTTGATGCGGTGTTTGCTGATGCGGGTTTGCAGGCTCTGACAGTTACTACGGCCAGCAATGGTGATCAGACCTATAGCCTGAGTATCCAGGCACTGTTCCTGATGACCGCGCTGACCTTTTTGCCTGCCGCGATGATGATGATGACATCCTTCACCCGGATTATTATCGTGCTGGCGATTTTGCGACAGGCGATTGGTTTGATGCAAGCGCCTTCATCACAGATATTAATTGGTTTGTCCTTGTTTCTGACTTTTTTCATCATGGCGCCGGTGTTTACCCAGATCAATACTCGCGCGCTGCAACCCTATCTTAATGAAAAGATGAGCCTGCAGGATGCCGCGCTGAGCGCGGCAGTGCCGCTGCGTGAATTCATGTTTAACCAGACTCGCGAGAGTGATATCAAAATGTTTGGTGAAATGGCGGGTTATGATGTTTTCAAATCAAAAGATGATGTGCCTTTTACCGTGTTGGTGCCGTCCTTTGTCACCAGCGAGTTAAAAACAGCCTTCCAGATTGGCTTCCTGTTATTTATTCCTTTTTTAATTATCGATCTGGTGGTAGCCAGTGTGCTCATGTCGATGGGTATGATGATGCTCTCACCGATGATTATTTCATTACCCTTCAAGGTAATGTTGTTCGTAATGGTGGATGGCTGGAACATCGTTATGGGTACCCTGGCTTCCAGCTTTTATATGTAGGAAGGATCTATGACTCCGGCAAGTGTTCTTGATATTTTCAGCCATGCCATGGAATTGGTGTTATTGCTGGTGGTTATTATTCTGGTGCCAGCCTTAGTGGTCGGCTTGCTGGTAAGCATGTTTCAGGCGGCCACCCAGATTAATGAAATGACCTTAAGTTTTATTCCCAAACTGGTTGTTACCATCATGACCCTGATGATTGCCGGCCCCTGGATGCTGCGTATGTTGATCGAATATACGCATAACCTGATTCTAGACATACCGAACCTGATAGGCTGAAGCATGCACTTCAGCAGCGCAGAGATTACCGCACTCCTTGGTACCTGGCTCTGGCCGCTGTTTCGCATTGGCGGCATGGTCATGGCCGCACCGATATTTGGCGCTCGTTCGGTGCCGGCCCGCGCTAAACTAATCATCACCTTGGCGTTAACCTTGATCATCGCGCCCCTGTTGCCGCCAGTGCCGGCGATTGATCTTTTTAGTCCTCTGAGTTTTTTGATCATCGCCCAGCAGATCCTGATCGGTGTGGTGATGGGGTTTGCGGTGCAACTGGCGTTTAGTGCGGTAATTACCGGCGGTCAGGTTATTGCCATGCAAATGGGACTGGGATTTTCGCTGATG
>JAADGZ010000193.1 GCA_013152045.1 Gammaproteobacteria bacterium | reverse complement strand
GGTCAGGCGGCAGATACCGGAACGGGCAAAGGCCTCCACCACCCAGGAACCCACGCCACCGATACCGATGACGCAAAAGTGAAGCTGCGGCAACCGGGCAAAGGCTACATCACCATAAAGTCGGCGCAGACCGCCAAAACGTTGCTGGTATTCATGATCAGACAAGGATGCTTATCTCTAATGAAATGCAGGCCAAAAGCAAATTATACCCTTAGCTTTAATTGATGGCTCTTAAATTATCCAGCTCAGTGTTTTTCTGACGTAGTTCTTTTACCGCTTTTTTGAAAACTGGACGCAAATGTTTTTTCAGGTGCGGCAACACATCTTTATTGGGCACCTCTTTTAACACACAAAACAAGGCCAGAGCATACGTCACTTCATCCTGCGACAAAAAAGCGCGTCGTTCAGCCAGTGGATTATGGCAACTGCCACAACCACCCCTGAACACTGAAGCACTGTTGGCAAACATGGTGCCAAAACCCATAAACACGGCGAGGATTTCGGTTATATGTGGCCAGAGTTCTTCTGCGCCGGGTGCGGGGTCCTGCGCCATTGACCCCAGATAATGCGCCAAGGTATGCGCATAGCTCGCAATCATGGCCTCAGGATCATTGATTTGATGCGGATTATAGACAATCAGTAATTTATTTTCCTGCGCCACAAAATCAGATTCAACTTCGTCAGCACCACGAATGCGGCCAGGGATCTGGATATTTGCCGGTTGCGAAAACTCACTGGCCCGACTCTGATCTATCAGTCGGCATGGCCAATGTTTCATACTGGCATAGGTTTTTACCTGCTCAAAAATCAGGCTGGCCATGCCCTCAACACTATTCACTCTACCTGGAAAATGTCGGTTAGAGGGAATCACCAGAATGCTTTCATTAAAAAAAACATTGCGATCAAAATTACGCAGTGCCCAGGCAAAATTATCAAACAGCCATTCAACCGTATCTTCTGCCAGCAGTTCCCGCCTGGCAAATAAATCAAATATCATTATTAATTTTTTCCTATTGAGCTTAAAAGGTGACGGGTGTATCGATTCTGCCCAGCCATTATCTGTTTATCTCAACATGCATCGCTGTCAGGCTGAAAAACACACACCTAAATCAACAACCACCCACAAAGCAGGTGGTATGATGAAAACCCCTGAAAGGGACGATGCTGACAGTTAAATAACCTAAGCACATTTTCTCTTCTCATTCCTGGCGCTTTATGTCACCTTTGTAGATATGCGCAATCATTTCTGGTTCCCACGCTCCCGCGTGGGAACCCATACCTCAATCGATACACTGATTCAGGTATCCATTTGCCTGGCAAGAACGAGAGAGCCGCCGGTAGGGTGGGCAACCCCAAAGGAAGTGCCTGTGTAGTGCTCGGTTTTTGTGTCCACGCGTTTGAGCCTTAATTTAAAGCTGAAGCGGAGCCTTAAATTTTTCCGCGTGGGCACAAAAAACATGCCCACCCTACCGAGGGTTCAATAGCCACGAAGCTCCATTTGGCTCGCCTCTCTCTCATTAGGTCCATGATAAAAACGATTTAAAAAAAGACCATGCCCCCACGGAACGACAGCTGCCTATACGCATTTGGCGGAAGCTATCGCTACCGTTCGAAATCGGTCAGGTTTCATTTTACTCAGTGCCCGCTACAGGACTAACAACTCGCAACTAAAAAGCATGTCTACCACTTTTTCTTCAGGGTCATCATTAGCCCCTTGCGCTGAATATCGACCCGCTCAAGAAAGGACATACCCAGTAATATTTCGGTGGGAGAGTTTCCTTCCAGGACTGCGGCTTTGATATGGTGTAGCACGATATCCCCCACTCTGACCCGATCAAGATTGATCAGAAAAACCTGTGCGGTGCCACTTGCCGTTGATACTGAACTGCGTCTGCCGGAAACCCGGTAATCCAGACCCAGGCGCCGCGCGTGCTGACTGTTCATGGAAATCCAGCTCGCGCCGGTGTCCAGCATAAATTTTACCGGCTGGCCGTTAATTGCGCCGCCCACCATATACATGCCATTCACAGGCCAGATATTCGCTTCGCCTTTTATTTTGGCCTTTTTGAAATGACTACTGATCTGCCGCCCAAGCAAATAGGTGTTTTTTTTGCCTCTGAACTCCAGTACCGCTTTCTCGCTGTCAGCCTCAATCAGTTTTACACCTTCCGGCGTTGTTTCACCCACGCGCAGCATGTGCTGTTGTTTACCGATGCGAATCACCGCGCGATCCTTGAACAGCCCCAGTACCATGATGGTTTCGCTATTATCATTCGGCGCGGCGGTGCTTGTTGCTGACAACAAAGGCAACAACAGGATCAGCGTTAACAGAATTTTGTTGACCGGCATGATGACTCCCGAAACGACTGGCTGCTAAATAAGCTACCTCGCCACAAGCAGACGGGGTATCACACACAAATAGATTAAATCATGAATTCGAAAAAATAATGCAGTATCAATGCTGCAAAGATACCGGCAAGTACATCATCAAGCATAATCCCCAAGCCGCCCTTGATACGGCGATCCAGTACCCGAATTGGCCAGGGTTTAAGAATGTCAAACACTCGGAACAACAGGAAACCGGCAATCAGCCATTCTATTTTCGGCGGCGCGCCAATCATGGTAATAAGATAACCGACGATCTCATCCCAGACAATGGCAGGGTGATCTAGCCCGCCCAGTTCTCGGGACGTCAACTCACACAGGTAAACCCCAAGGGCAAACAGCAGCAAGGTAACGGCCAGATAAGCGGTCAGATCTAGCTTCGCCAGCAAAAGATAAAGCGGAATGGCTGCCAGCGTACCTGCAGTGCCCGGTGCCACGGGAAACAAACCGCTACCAAATCCGAGGCTCAGAAAATGCACAGGATTACGCAACATAACGACGGATGGCCGCACGCCTGTTTTATTCATGTTTTACCATAAAGTGATCGTAACTATCGTGGTCATAATCAAGTCGGTTATTTTGTGCGTCGAACAACTGTAAATCATCACCCGATATGATTTCACCAATATGACTTAAACTACAGTAGTGCTCTTTTGCAATCGCCTCAAGTTGCCCGCATTTTTCTGCCGCTACGCAGAAACACAACTCGTAGTCATCACCGCGATTGTAAATGCTTGAGCGCAATGACGGATTATCTGTCAGAAACTGTTGTGCTGCCTCAGACAGCGGGATCTGCGCCTGTTGTAAACGTGCCCCTACCGCGCTGGCTTTGAGAATATGCGAGAGATCGGCAAACAGGCCATCAGAAATATCGATACAGGCACTGGCTATTCCCGATAGCGCTTGGCCCAGTTCAATCCGTGGCTGTGGCCGATTCAAGCGTCGGATCAAATCCCGACTCAGATAATCCGTCTCAGCCGGGCTATCAGACTGTTGCTGCAACAAATGCAGGCCAAGTGCGGCATCGCCAATACTGCCGCTAAGGAAAATCTGATCACCCACTTTAGCGCCGGATCGCAACAATGCCTGGCCTGACGCCACATAACCCGCTACCTGAATAGTGATACTGAGCGGGCCACGCGTGGTATCACCGCCAACTAGTGGGATCTGGTAAATCGAAGAAATATCAGCAAGGCTCTCACTAAATGCCGCCAGCCAGTTATGTTTGACTTCCGGCAGGCTCAGCGCCAAGGTGAACCAGGCCGGCTTCGCCCCCATCGCGGCTAGATCGCTAAGGTTAACCGCCAGTGCTTTCCAGGCGATATCTGCAGCCGAGGTCTGCACCGGGAAATGCACCCCACTGATCAGGGTATCGATAGACACCACCAATTGTTGATCGGCGGGCATAGAAACAACGGCGGCATCGTCACCTATCCCAAGAACAATATGCTCGTCGGCAACTGCCCGGCTGGCAAAATATCTGTTGATAATCTCGAATTCAGATACCGACATACCTATCAACCTGTGTTGAGAAAACGCGCTCAGGATTTATTTTTCAAACGCTCTGCGATTTCCAGCTTACGCAATTTGGCCGCCAATTTATCCATAACCCCGTTTACATACTTGTGCCCGGCTTCAGCACCAAAGGTTTTGGCCAGTTCCACGGCTTCATTAATCACCACCCGATAAGGCACCGCCGGTCGCCGCAGAAGCTCATATGCGCCAAGCCGCAAGATGGCAGATTCAACGGGATCAATCTCGGCCATAGGCCGATCTATATATTCAGAAATATGCTTATCCAGTTCATCGGTTTGTTTCGGCACATTCAACAGTAACTCGCGAAAAAGTTTGAGATCAAGATTTCTATTATCACTATCGATCAACAAGCGAGTTTCAATATCACCAATATTGTTATTCGACATCTGCCATTCATAAATCCCTTGCATGGCAAGACGACGGGCGCGGGTGCGACTATTTAACTTCATAATATCTTATTTAATTTCCAGCCAAGCAGATCAGTTAATCTGATTCAATAGGTTGACCATTTCAATCACTGAAATCGTCGCTTCCACGCCCTTATTGCCCGCCTTAGTACCTGCACGTTCAATTGCCTGTTCGATGGTATCTACCGTCAACACTCCAAACGCCACCGGAATATCTTTCTGCATCATCACCTGCGCTAAACCTTTCACACACTCACCGGCAACATATTCAAAATGCGGCGTACCGCCGCGAATAACGGCCCCCAGGGCAATCACTGCATCGTAGTTACCACTAGCCGCCATACGCTGCACGACCAGCGGCAATTCAAAAGCCCCGGGGACGCGTACGATTTCGATATTTTTTTCCTCTGCTCCGTGCCGGTTCAGGGTATCGATGGCACCATCCAGTAAACTTTCCACTACGAAGCTATTGAAACGCGCAACGGCAATACCAAAGCGTGTGCCATTGATAACTAACCCGCCTTCTATCGTTTTAATGTTTTTCATTTTGTTCACCAAAAAAAATTAAATAAACTACCCCGCCGCAAGCGGACGGGGTATTAAGTTGTAGGTTGGGCTAAATGAAATGAAGCCCAACAACCTGCTCTAATATCCTGTTGGGCTTCATAAACACCATTCAGCCCAACCTACCGTCTTTCGCTGCAAGCAACATAATTATTAATCAGTCATGCACATAGTCAACCACATCCAGACCAAATCCGGAAAGGCCGTGCATTTTCTTCGGCGCACTGAGCACGCGCATGTGGGTAATGCCCAGATCAGACAGAATCTGCGCGCCAATGCCGAAGGTTCGTAAATCTTCACCCGAATCACCACGCGGCAAATCGGTCCCTTCATCCTGTAAACTATAATTTTTTATGCGACTGATAATAGCGTCGGATTCATCGGCCAGACGTAAGATAATAGCAACCCCAACCCCTTCATCGGCGATGCGTTTGAGCGCATCACGCAATGGCCAGCCGCAATCCTGACGCAAGCTGCCAAACATATCACAAAGACTGCTTTCCACATGTACGCGAACTAAAGTTGGCACTCCAGGTTCCAGATCACCCTTGACCAGAGCCAAATGCACCTGACCGTCAATCAAATTGCGATAGGCATGCAGATGAAAGTTACCAAACTCGGTAGGCATCTCGCAGCGTGCAACATGCTCAATAGTTTTTTCATTCAACAGGCGATATTCAATCAGATCGGCAATGGTGCCGATTTTGAGATTATGCTCGGCAGCAAATTTTTCCAGCTGCGGTCGGCGTGCCATAGTGCCGTCTTCATTAAGAATCTCGACGATTACCGAGGCCGGTTCCAATCCAGCCAGGCGTGCTAGATCACAACCTGCCTCTGTGTGACCCGCACGGGTCAGAACCCCACCAGGTTGCGCCATCAACGGAAAAACGTGGCCCGGCTGTACCAGATCTGAAGGTTTGGCATCCGCCGCTACCGCCCGACGAATCGTCACCGCACGATCAGCTGCCGAGATACCGGTAGTCACGCCTTCTGCGGCTTCAATAGAAACCGTAAAGTTGGTGGAATGGGCTTCGTTGTTTTCATTGACCATCAGCGGCAAGCGCAGATGCTCACAGCGATCTTTGGACATGGTCATGCAAATTAACCCACGGCCGTAACGAGCCATAAAATTAATGTCTTCTGCACGCACATGATCGGCGGCCATAATCAAATCGCCTTCATTCTCACGATCCTCATCATCCATCAGGATAACCATCTTGCCCTGACGAATATCTTCAATAATTTCTTTTGTACTGTTCATTTTCTCGTCTCTTTTACTACCTGATTATCGGGCTCGGCCCGCTTATCTCATAAAACCGTGTTCTGCCAACATAGAGGCAGTAATACCGCCGCTGCTCGGCTCGGCCGCCTTGTCGCCCAACAACAGGCGCTCAAGATAACGAGCGATGATATCCACTTCCAGATTCACCCGCGTTCCAGCTTGGTAATCATCCATGATGGTTTCAACCAAGGTATGCGGAACAATATTCAATTCAAAGATTGCTCCTTCCACTGCATTCACTGTCAGGCTAATACCATCGACACAGATGGAACCCTTTTCAGCAATATAACGCGCCAATTCAGCCGCAGCTCTGATCCGAAAACGTACCGAGCGTCCAGCCGGACTGCGCTCAACGATTTCGCCAAGACCATCCACATGACCACTGACCAGATGCCCACCTAGACGGGTGCTAGGAGTCAAAGCTTTTTCCAGGTTTACCCGGCTGCCCTGTTTAATATCGGCAAAGCGGGTACGCGTCAGAGTCTCACCAGACACGTCAGCCCAGAAACTGTCACCCGGCAATTCAACTGCGGTCAAACAGACACCGTTGACGGCGATGCTGTCACCTAGTTTAACATCCGTTAAATCCAGCTTGCCCGTACGAATTAAAATTCGTGCATCATCGCCTTTCGGTTCAATTGCGGCAATGCTGCCAATGGCTTCAATAATACCTGTAAACATTTCAACCTCAGATACAAGATTCAAGAGAAAAGATACAGGTGATAAAGCACAAAATAAAAATTTTTTACCTTGAATCTTTAAGCTTGTATCTTCGCAGTTATACGCCAGTCACATCCCACGGCCCTGACATCCGTGAATTCAAGTTGAATTTTATTCGCCATTTTTTCTAATCCTGGCAGGTGGAACAGGCCGCGCGCATTGTCGCCCATCAAGACGGGCGCCATGTAAATAATCAATTCATCAATCAGGCCCTGCTCTAACATCGCGCCGCTTAAGGTCGCGCCGGTCTCCAGCAACACTTCGTTAATTTCCATCTCAGCCAGGCTATCCAACATCGCTTCCAGACTGACGCGGTTGGCGCAACAAGGCATACGCCGTATCTCGGCTCCCGCCTGTTGCAATTCTTGCCGGGCAGCTTCGTCATCACTGCAGGTCATTATCAACGTATGTCCGGGCAGGGATAACATTTTCGCCGCCTTCGGCATGCGCAGCCGGGTATCGATGACTACCCGCAAAGGCTGACGTTCAACGCCTTCCAGACGCACGGTCATGGAAGGATCATCGGCCAGCAGCGTACCAATACCGGTGACGATAGCGGAGCTACGTGCGCGCAAACGTTGCACATCTTCACGCGCCGCCGCCGAGGTAATCCATTTACTTTCCCCGCAAGCCATCGCGGTGCGGCCATCCAGACTCATGCCCAATTTGCAACGTACAAAGGGCCGACCACGCTGCATGCGTTTGATAAAACCGGGGTTAAGCTTTGCTGCCTGTTCCTGCAACAAACCAATATCCACCTGAACCCCCGCCTCGCGCAACTGCGCAATGCCACCACCATCGACCCGCGTATGCGGATCCTGCATAGCGATCACCACGCGTGCGAGCTTCGCCTTAATCAGGGCTTCGCTACAGGGTGGCGTGCGCCCCTGATGACAACACGGTTCCAAAGTAACGTAAGCGGTCGCCCCCTCAGCCTGATTTAACGCGGCATTCAACGCATGAATTTCTGCATGGGCCTCACCGGCGCGTTGATGCCAACCTTCGCCAATAAGCTTGCCATTCTTAACCAGGACACAGCCCACACGCGGATTTGGATCAGTGGTGTAAAGTCCCTTCTCCGCTAACTGTAGTGCACGCGCCATAAATGCATGATCGGCCCTGCTGAAACTACTCATCATTTATCATCTTCCGGCAGCAGCGATTGCTGTTGGCGTTTTTCCTCGGGCGAAGGCACATGCTTCAGGCGTTCAATTTCTTCAGCAAAAGCGCTGACATCTTCAAAGCTGCGATACACTGAAGCAAAACGCACATAGGCCACCTGATCCAGATCGCGCAATTCCTCCATCACCCATTCGCCAATCTGCGGCGAAGGCAATTCTCTTTCACCGGTGGCGCGCATGCGTTTCATGATCCGGTTAACCGCATTTTCAATCTCTTCAATATCTACCGGGCGTTTTTCTACTGCGCGCAAAATACCGGCACGCAATTTTTCATCATCGAAGGGTTCGCGCTTACCGTCATTTTTAAGTACCCGCGGCATCACCAATTCCGCTGTTTCAAAGGTAGTAAAACGCTCTGCACAGGTCACGCATTCCCGCCGCCGCCGCACCTGGGCACCATCGGTGGTCAGACGTGAATCGATCACCCGAGTATCATCAGCAGCACAAAATGGACAATGCATGGGATTAGTGGCTAGTCGCTAGGAGCGAGTAGCTGGGAAAACCGTAAGAGGGCAATAACTGTTCAAACATTGTTACTTATTCCTCGCTCTTTTCCACTAGCCACCAGCTACTAGCTCCTAAGCATAAACAGGCAAGCGTTTACACACTTCCAACGCCTGTGCTTTTACTCTGTCAATGACGGCCTGCTCGCCTCGCGCATCGATCACATCACACATCCAGTTGGCCAGATCGCGGCACTCTGCATCCTTGAATCCACGGGTGGTGGCTGCCGGTGTGCCGATGCGAATACCACTGGTAACGAAGGGCGACTGAGGATCGTTGGGCACGGCATTCTTGTTAATCGTAATATTGGCCGCGCCTAACCAGGCATCGACATCCTTGCCAGTCAGTTCCTGCTTGATAAAACTGACCAGGAATAAGTGGTTATCGGTACCACCGGAGATGACTTCAAAGCCCCGTTTGATAAAAACTTCAGCCATCACTCGGGCATTCGCTACCACCTGTTGCTGGTATTGTTTGAATTCCGGTTGCAAAGCTTCCTTGAAGGCCACCGCTTTGCCGGCAATCACATGCATCAGCGGGCCACCCTGGGTGCCGGGAAATACCAGTGAATTGAGTTTTTTCTCAATCTCCGGATTCGCTTTGGCCAGAATAATGCCGCCACGGGGACCGCGCAGAGTCTTGTGAGTAGTCGAGGTAGTGACATCGGCGATCTGCACCGGGCTAGGATAGACACCGGTAGCAATCAGGCCGGCCACATGGGCCATGTCAACGAACAGATAAGCGCCAACTTTGTCGGCAATGTCACGAAAACGCTGCCAGTCCACTACCCGCGAGTAGGCGCTGAAGCCCGCCACGATCATTTTAGGTTTATGTTCCAGCGCCAGCGCCTCAACCTGAGCGTAATCAATCTCGCCGGTTTTTTCATCCAGACCATACTGAAAAGCCTTAAAAATCTTGCCGGAAAAGTTAACTTTGGCACCGTGGGTCAGATGCCCCCCATGCGCAAGACTCATTCCAAGTATAGTGTCTCCCGGCTGCAACAGGGCTAGATAAACCGCCGCGTTGGCCTGGGAGCCTGAATGAGGCTGAACGTTGGCAAAATCCGCAGAAAACAGCTCTTTTACCCGATCGATGGCCAGTTGTTCGGCAATATCGACATATTCGCAACCGCCGTAATAACGTTTACCCGGATAACCTTCGGCGTATTTGTTAGTCAGTACCGAACCCTGCGCTTCCATCACCCGGGGGCTGGTGTAGTTTTCAGAGGCAATCAGTTCGATATGCTCCTCTTGCCGGCGTTTTTCATTTTCCATCGCCTGCCAGAGTTCATCGTCGAACCCAGCAATTTTCATATCAATATCAAACATAGTGCCCTCAAAATAACATCGTTAATTATCAATGAGATACGATTTTGCAGCCCGGAGCAGCACAAGCATCGTTAAAGGTAGCGAAGCTTACCTGATCCAGAACAAAATTTCATTTCCGCGGGCTGTTACAGGTAGAAAATCATGTATTTAGTAGGGGAAAGGGCATAAAAAAACCCTCTTTCAGACAGGCTGAAAGAGGGTGAGCTGATACGTAGAGGTAGCAATAAAACTAGTATTTATGGTGTTCCAGTTTATAAAGAAAACAACCTCATTATATCTTTTTAGCTACCACTACCACCCGCAGCGGCTTCCAGAGTAGCCTGGATAGCACCTGGAGCGCACATGATGGAAGCAAAGCTGTTGCTGCCAACCATGGACAGATCAGGGAAACTGATAGCAATCCGGAACTCAGCCGGCAACGCGTAGGCGACACCATCTTTGACCACGATTTCATAAGGAAGATGCCCAGTAGAACGGATCTTCTTGAAATCAATGCTGTCCATGATGTACTTGTCGCCCGCACATTCTTCCTTCGTACCCTTCATGGCAACTCCAAAGACGGTTGCCTTCTGTCCGGGAAGATCGATACGATACACTTCAGCCGTACCGCCCTTGCCTGCTTTAAGATTAGCTTCTACCGTTTGAACTGCCTTGGCCTGGCTATCGTAATCGGCCAGTTCCAGACGATCAGTAAAGTAAGGCATCAGCCATTTGTACTGGTAGTCTTCCAGATCTTTGGCGCTCAAACCTGATTCAGGACCATATTCGCCCTTGTTACCCAGAGCCGAGGCAAGCTTGGCGTTGACGTCGCTGAGGTTGCTTTCCATACGGTAGGCTGCACCGTAATATTCAGGATTAGTATAGGCGACCTGGATGCTGCCATCCTTACCTTTGGTAACGGTAACACGAGCCGATACACCGAAAGCACCAAAGTCTGTTTTAGCGGCAGCTGATTTCAGCTCATCATTGGTAATCGCAATAATGGTGGCAGTATCATAAGGTGAATATTCACCCGCAATTTCAAAACCGGCAGCCTTCAATTTTTCTTTCACAGCAGATACGGCTGAAGCCATATCAGAACCTTCAGCATTGCCCAGGATAAATGGTTTCAGATCGCCATCGGCATGCGCGGTTGCAATAACAGCGGTAGCGATGACGGCACTCAAGATAGTACGGATTTTGTTCATGACTGACTCTCTCCCAAGATATAAATAAGTATTTCGTTTTTTAGAATAATTAAGAGGGTCATTGACGGTATTCTGCCAATGACCCTCGTTCCTTGGTTACAACATCAGGACTTGCGTCCCGTTCCTTCGATATTGTTTGTTACTAGTTATAATCCAGCTTGGCCTATGACGCCAGCTTTTTTTAAAATTTCCAACCATAAGCTACGCCCAGTGAGATCTGGCTCATAGTCAGGTTGGCTTCGCCGCCGCCAAAACCAGATGGAATCGAATTGCTACCCTTAACTGTCTTTTCCAGGGCATACATAAAGGCAAAGGTCAGTTCCGACTTGTTTTGCAGGGTCCAGGTAGCACCTGCGGTGAGATTATCTTCCACCACACCAGGGGCAAGCAGGTTAAAGAATGTTTGACCATTCGGGATCGGCTGGCCACTGTGGTTATAACCTGCACGCAACACCAGGTTGGAAGACTGCTGCCAGTCCACACCCA
>JAADGZ010000214.1 GCA_013152045.1 Gammaproteobacteria bacterium | reverse complement strand
TGGGTGACAGCAAATAATGACCAACAAGCCGACAATTTAGCCGGAGAAAAAACGAATATAGCCATTGTATGGAGACAAGCTTATGAATAACTGGGAAGCACGGGAAGGATCACCCCGGCCACTGGGCGTCAGCTTTATTGCCTCACAGCAAGCCTGGAATTTTGCCCTCTACAGCAAACACGCAGCGGCGGTTACATTGCACCTGTACCGTGAAAACAACACTCGAACGCCTGTTTACAGCTACACATTTAACCCCCTGCAAAACAAATCCGGTCGCATCTGGCATTGTCGCCTGCCGGCAACGACCGTCGATACCGCACAATACTATGCTTATCAGCTTGACGGTCCATTTGATCTACAGCAAGGTCATCGCTTTGACCCGCAAAAGCTGCTGCTGGATCCATATAGCCGAGCCGTGTTTTTTCCCCCGGCATTTGATCGTCAGGCGGCTATTGATGCAGGCTCCAACAACGGCAAGGCACCGCTCGGTGTGCTTCATACCCTTACAGATAATAACCCCCCGAACCAGGTTCAAAAACCACAGCATACTCACGACACGGTTATCTATGAACTGCATGTAAAAGGATTTACCCGGCATGCCGGTTCCGCTGTCCCCGCCGACCAGCGCGGCAGCTTTTCAGGCCTGCTTGAAAAAATCCCCTATTTACAATCTCTCGGCATTACCGCGGTTGAACTCATGCCGGTTTTCCAGTTTGACGCACAGGCAAACGATTATTGGGGCTACATGCCGCTGAGTTTTTTTGCCCCACACCATCTCTATGGCAAAGCCGGCTCAGCTGCCGCCCTGCTCGATGAATTCAGACAAATGGTCAGTGCATTTCATCGTGCGCATATCGAAGTCATTCTGGATGTCGTTTACAATCATACCGGCGAAGGCAATGAGCATGGGCCAACCTACAGTTTTCGCGGCCTTGATAACACGACCTATTATCTGCTGGAAAACGACCGCCGTTATTATCGCAACGATGCGGGCACCGGCAATGTTCTGCATACCGCCAACCGCTATGTACGCAGCATGGTGCTGGACAGCCTGCGTTACTGGGTCAGGGAAATGCATGTGGATGGCTTCCGTTTCGACCTGGCTTCCATCTTCACCCGCCGCAGCGACGGTTCGGTTAATCTTGAAGATGCACCGATTATCTCTGCGATTCGCTCCGACCCTGATCTTGCCGGGATACGTTTGATCGCCGAAGCCTGGGACACATCCAGTTATCAACTCGGGCGCAGTTTTCCCGGCATCAGCTGGCAACAATGGAACGGAAAATTTCGTGATGATATTCGCCGCTTCGTTCGCGGTGACAAGGGCCTGGTCAATTCACTCATACAACGGCTTTACGGCAGCGACGATCTGTTTCCGGATTCACGTATGCAAGCCTATCATCCTTATCAAAGCGTCAATTTCATTACCGCCCATGACGGCTTCACACTCTATGATCTGGTCTCCTACAACTACAAACATAATCAAATCAACGGCCATGATAACCGCGATGGCACTGATCATAATTATTCATGGAATAGCGGCTGGGAAGGTGACACGGCTGTTCCCAACGACGTTTTACTTTTACGCAAACGCCAAATCAAAAATTTCTGCTGTCTGCTGATGCTGGCCAACGGCACGCCGATGATTCGAGCCGGTGATGAATTTATGCAAACCCAGTTTGGCAACAACAACCCCTATAATCAGGATAACGAAATTAGCTGGCTGAACTGGGATCGGCTTCAGGCCAATCGTGATATGTTTCGTTTCTTCCAGAAGATGATTGCCTTTCGCAAAAACCATCCGTCTCTGGGGCGCAGCCGTTTCTGGCGTGAGGACGTACACTGGTATGGCGTTGGGCCGGAGGTTGACCGTGCAGATGATTCTCATAGTCTCGCCTATTACCTGAACGGTGCTTCGCAAAATGATCGGGATATCTATGTCATGATTAACGCCTGGTGGGAAGATCTACTTTTCACTGTTCAGGAAGGTACGCCGGATAACTGGCATCGCATCATCGACACGGCCAGAGATAGTCCCCATGACATTGTTGAAGAAGGCCGGGCGCTACCGTTGCAAAGCATGGACTACCGGGTCAAAGCCCGTTCGCTTGTGGTCTTGATAGCCTGACTACCGCTTTGCCCTGAGCTTGTCGAAGGGTAAATAGCTTTAAAATATTTTCATATTTTTTTAAGGAGTAATGCTATGCGTGATTACAGTAATATACCTACTATGAGCTGGGAAGGCCCCATCAGCGCCAAAAAGGCTATGGCGCAAGTTCATCATGCCGAACCCGTTATTCTGAAAATGCCGGAAAACTTCAAGCTCGCCATCGATGCACCAGCCTGCGCCTGTAAAATCGGTCGCTCTCCGACTCAACTTATTGGTTGTCATGCAGCCGAAACCCTTAAAGCTCTGGCCGAAACAAACAGAATGCCGGAACTGGCCGAACTGGCTGAGGTTGCCCATGAAGCCGGCCAGGTAGTGGATATTGATACCGATAATCAGCGTATTATCATTCATGATTAAGATGCTGTTCCCTCCAGCCCAAGCATAAACAGAAACTATGTTTACTCTGGACCAGTTTGCTTCCTGGCTAACAGGCTCTCACTGGCCCTGCATTATTATCGCCATGCTGGTATTTCTGGAATCCAGCCCGGTAATCGGCCTGTTTATCCCCGGCGTCCTGCTGCTACCGGCCATTGGCGCTCTGTCCGGTAGTAATTTACTGGGGTTTGGGGAAATATACCTGTGCTGTCTGATGGGCGCATTGGCTGCAGACAGTCTTGGTTACGGCCTGGGCCGACTGGGCTACGGTGAGTGGCAACACCAATTTACTTCAAAGGGGCACAACCGGGCCAGGCAACAGGCCAGTGATTTTCTACATCACTACGGCGGTCCGGCAATTTTTATCGGTCGTATCATGTGGCTGATTCATCCGCTGGTACCCACCCTGGTCGGTGCTCTCGGCACTCCCGCATGGCGTTTCTATCTGCTGGATACGCTGGCGGTTATAGTCTGGCTGGCGCTGGAATTAGGTCTTGGCCACGGCCTGCTGGTCTACACTCGTCAGTTTACCGGCTCATTCGCCGACTGGCTAATCCTCGCCCTCGGTTTGTTTGCCCTACTGATTGGAGTCTACGCCTGGCGCAGGCAATCACTTTTCCGCAGCAACAAATAATGCAACCCGCTAAACAGCAGAAGAAAATTGATTTATTGTAGAACTTGTTATTACTAAACATAGCACTATTTATAATACATATATCAATAACGGGTTAAGGTCCCCCTATTCTTCATAACGGCTGTTCAATGCAATACTCCTACACAGCGGACATAAATTCGAAATATTTTAAATAATGGAGGCAACAAAATGATTGAAGAATTACCCGCAGATGTGCCCGGTATCGGCGTTTTTAAAGCCAGCGAAAAACTAACTGATGCTGATTATCAAAAATTTATTACCCCAATAGAAAGTCTAATCAAGGAATATGGAAGGATCTCCCTGTTTCTGGAACTTGAAAACTTTCGAGGCTGGGAAAGCAAAGCTATCTGGGATGATTTTAAAATTGGCCAGTCACACCCTTACGATTTCGAACGCATCGCCATTGTCGGTGAGCAGACCTGGGAACGCTGGATAACGCTGTTGGCCAAACCATTTACGCATGCAAAGATACGCTATTTCAAGTATGACCAGCGCAATGACGCATGGGACTGGTTAAAAGAAAATGCGTTATCAGCCATCCAGCAACAGCCCAACGCCGCGCCCTATCAACAAGTACTCATCGCTATTGATTTTTCAACCCAGGCTGCACAGGTTCTCCATCGTGGTCTGGCACTGGCCTCACGTGAAGGAGCAAAAATCAGCCTGATCCATGTGGTTGACGCACCGATTTTTGACGATGACTCTGTGGACTATATTTTTCCACGCGAATCGAGAGAAACTGCCCGTCAGATTGAACTTGCCAATATTCGGCTACGACGACTAGCGGAACTGGCCGGCGCATCGAAAGCCTTAACCGTTTGCTTCTCAGGAAATCCAAAAATGGAGATATCCCGTTATGCTGAGAAACATAATGTCGATCTAATCGTCGTCGGTTCCCACGGTCAGAGTAGATTAACGACCGTGCTCGGTTCAACTGCAGCGGGATTATTGGCGCATGCACCTGCCGATGTTCTGGTAGTGAGTTAAAACCAACGGCTATCGACAGCAGCCAGAAGAAATAGTGCGTAGCGAGAAATTCAAGCTCGAAGCGATTAATTCACAAATAAATATACTGGAGAAAAAGATGAAAAAATCAACGCACCATGATCCAATCAATATCCTTGGTGAAGTTTATGACAAAATGTTCGAGCGCATCGTCGAAGATTTTCACAAGGCAGAAAAAAAGACCGATACCCTGCTGCACAAGCTGATTGATGAAGCCGGAGACAAGGCAGTCGAACTTGGAGAAGTAACGAAGGAAGAAGCAGAAAAACTTGTCACTTATCTTAAACGCGATCTGACCGATGCTCTCCATTATTTATCGGAAACCGGCCATGAGTTGAAAGACTGGCTCGGTTTTGAAACTGCACTATATGAAAATGCTATTTTTGATCTACTGTTAAATGCCGCCGACAAAACCACCTTCGAGTTACTGAGCATGAAAGAAAAACTGCAACAGGCAGCGGTTTACCGAACAGGCGAAATTACCGGCCCCGGCACCCTGATCTGTAAGCAATGCGGTGAAGAACTTCACTTTCATAAGGCCGGGAAAATTCCACCTTGCCCGAAGTGCCATGCAACAACCTACAGCCAGTTCTCTCGTTCCCACGCTCCTGCGTGGGAATGAATACCCGAATCAGCGTATCGATTGATGTATGGATTCCCACGCGGGAGCGTGGGAACCAGAAATAGCTGTTTCGAATACCAGTACAGTTTTGGAAAAACCGTTCGTCCTGAGCTTGTCGAAGGGCAAGCAGATTACGTTCTCTATTTACAGTATTTCCACGTTCATGGTTCGACAAGCTCACCACGAACGTGAAAACTTAAAAGTGATCTAGTATTTGGAAAGCCTATTTAGGGCAAATCAAACAACAGTATGTCCGCTTCATCACCACTTATAAGCATAATTTCACGCTCGTCATTAATGGCCACGCCATCACCTTCCTCTAAGGCAAGCTCATTTAAGCGCACACGTCCTTTGGCAACATGCAACCATCCTCGGCGACCAGGGTTGAAAACATACCTGACAACATCGCCATCTCGAATTTTGCAGACATAGACATCTGCCCGTTGATGAATTTTTGCAGCCCCGTTTTCAGGCTTATCTGACGCAATCAGGTATAGTTTTCCCTGGATGGATTCTGATCTAATTTCAGGTTGCTGATAAGAGGGACTTAGCCCTGATTTATCAGGCATCATCCATATTTGCAGAAAACGCATTGCCTCACTATTTGATGGGTTGTACTCACTATGCGTTACTCCGGTGCCGGCACTCATAACCTGAAATTCACCTGCCTTTATCACTGATCCGTTGCCCATACTGTCTTTGTGTTCCAGCGCTCCATCCAGCACATAGCTAATAATTTCCATATCACTATGACTATGAGTGGGAAACCCACCGCCCGCAGCAACTCGATCATCATTAATGACTCTTAGTACCGAGAACCCCATATGATCAGGGTCATAATAGTTTGCAAATGAAAATGTATGGCGAGTATCTAGCCAGCCGTGATCAGCCTTTCCCCGCGCCTCACTTTTACGTAACATCAACATGATCAATTCTCGATTAGGTTCTCGAAATAAATCGGATTTTATGCCCACAGGCATCAGTCATTGGTCGCTTTTGTAGATTGTCTCGAAAAACCAGTCTAAGGGAACCTGTACGAAAGGACAGTTTCATGCCGTCGAGATTATTTTATAAGGTTGTTGAATCAATAATCGTTGTTAACATGGGAATATCACAAAACGGAGTTCGTCATGCTTAATCAAACGCCATACACCACATACCCTCCACTGCCATTAGATGAATGGGAGGAAACAAAAAGAACACTGCATCTTTATATACAGATTGTTGGAAAAATAAGACTGAGCCTTTTTCCGAAAACAAATCATTGGTGGCATGCTCCACTATATATATCGACACGCGGCCTGACAACACGCCCCATTCCTTATCACGGAATGATGTTTGAAATCGAATTTGACTTCATACATCATGTGCTTTCAATTAGAGCCAGCACTGGCGAACTCGAGTTAATTAATTTAGATGGAATGTCCGTCTCGCAATTCTACCAAAATGTTATTGGCACTCTTCTGAAACTTGGAATAGAGGCTAAAATAAAAGCTGTCCCCTACGATAATATCAGTAAGCAGCCTTTCGAAAACAATCACCTTGAAGCTAACTACGATAAGGAATATGTAAATAGATTTTGGAGAATCCTGGTGCTTGTTGGCTCCGTATTTGAAAATTACAGAGCCTTATACACCGGGAAAAGCACGCCTGTACATCTTTTCTGGCATCACTTGGATCTTGTTGTTACACGGTTTTCTGGTAAACGCGCACCGGAAAAAGAATGGCCAAGCAATGTCGAACGAGAAGCATACTCCCATGAAGTTATGAGCTTTGGCTTCTGGGCGGGAGATGAAGTAGTGAGAGAAGCCGCTTTTTATGCCTATGTATATCCGCAACCAGAGGGCCTGACCGATCAGCACATCGAACCAGAAGCTGCTCTCTGGAATACAGATCCGGGTTATGCCATGGCCTTTTTGCCTTACGAGTCAGTACGACAATCTCAAAACCCCAGCCAGACTATTATGCATTTTATGGAAAGTGCTTACCAGGCAGGCTGTGCATGTAGCGACTGGGATTTTAAATCCTTTGAGTTGCAATCATCAATCGCTAAAGCTTAGCCAAAATTTATCCCGGCTAGCAAACAGCTATTTAGCTGTTCCGAATACCAATACAGTTATGGAAAAACCGTTCGTCCTGAGCTTGTCGAAGGACAAGCAGATTAAGTACTCTAATTTACAGTGTTTCCTCCACGTTCATGGTTCGACAAGGCTCTCCTCAGCGGAGCCGAAGGACTCACCGGGCATCATAATAACTGAATCCGCACCCACCGAACCCAGACGCATGGCACAATGACTGGCCTGCTCCGAATCGCACTGCAAAATAATGACATAGTGATCCGTTTCAATTGCGCGATGGATCTGTTCAATAGCCGATGCGGGTACGCCAATGCTGTGCAACGCACTGGCCAGTTGCGTCAAAACAACGGCACCCTCCGGTGCGACCACACTGGCGATAGCTTCACCCAGAGCCTCCACAACTGGACCAACAGCGAGTAAAGGTCCCAGTCCCGGCAACACAAAAAGCCCGGTAGTCCCCGCCGACATACCCCATAAAACACCCCAGACCACACCATGTTTACCCCAGGCTTTAACTCGTTCTTTTGTATTGGTATAAGCCAGCCCCACCCCCGTACCACCGGCTTTACGCAGCAATGAAAGCTGGTCGGCAGGAAATTTCTCTTTAATCAACTTTTCAATTGTTTGTAATGTCTTTTCCTCGCTGCTATAAAGACCAATAGCCAGCTCCAGGCAGGCACCTTTATACTTGTTATCTAGCGGTTGCCCATTTGTCATGAGATGCTGCCTTTTCCTTGATTAACAGTTTATTTCCCAGCTTGAAAAATACGCTATCATGCGCTGTGTTTTTTTGCTGTCACCCAGGTTGCATCTGCATAGCTCGGCGGCATGAGCATATTCCTATTTGGTTCACTGAATACCGCCACAGCAGTGCAATTGAAGCCATAGAAGATAGCTAACGAAATACTTTCCAGCACATGTATGGCTGCTTTATCTACGGGCACTGTTATCAGTTGTCGGCAAGCGTCTTATCAAATCTTTTTGCCGCATCAATCAGCCACAGGCCTAATGTCCCGGGCTTGGCATACGCCACGAAGGCGCGCTGGCTACATGAGCCAAACAGACTCTGCTTGTCTCTGGGCATAATCACATCAACCATAGCCCCCGAGGGAATCGGCGAACCCTTCACGCTGACACACAGACCTTCCCGGCTAACATCAAGTACGCGGGTAGCTATCGTTTTTCCAATCTTGCCCTTCAGGGTGACCTTAAAATTCTCAATATGACGGGGAAAATAACGATGTTCCATTTTTTACCCCTTCTGACCGGCGAGTTTCCGATCGACCTGCGCTTCGGCAATCAACCAGTCCTCCAGCGCTGAGCCTACTTCGGAACAACGTTGAAGCGAAAGAAAGTAGGCCTCCTCAGCGATCATTTTCCTGCGGGATCCGGCACCGATGGACGAAGTGGTGGTTTTGCAATTGCTGACTCTAGGGACAGCACGCTTCTGACTGACTAGTTTTTTTGCAGTTTTTTTCTTGCTAGCGGTTTTTTTATGGGAAAGGGGATTTGCAACCGCTCCTTTTTGCTTTGTTGCCATCGGTTAACTCCTCTTAAAATTTATGGTTAGTTAAATACTGGCCTGAATTTTAATCTCTCTAAATTTCATTTCCCGCTGATTCGCTGTAGGGTATTTTAAATATTCTCGCATTTCTGTCCAAATTTATGCAGCAACCCAGGTTACACTGAACCTTATAAAGGGTGCGCTTATACAATAATTATGGAAATAAAAGACAGATAAGACTGACATGCGTCACAATTTAACCCAGTCCAAAAACACAAACAGAGAACTACCGCAAACAAACCACTATCCAACAGGCTGACTAACAGACTCTCACTGGCCCTGCATTATTATCGCCATACTGGTATTTCTGGGATCCAGTCTGGTGATCGGCCTATTTATCCCGGGCATTCTGCTACTACCGGCGCTTGGCTCATTCTGGCACTGGGTTTGATAGTCTTGCTAATCGGCTGGGGCTATTGGTGAGGCAGGCGACATAAAGAACGACCGGCGACCTGAACAATTGCTCCTCATTGGGCATATTCATATTCGATTTTCTGAATACGGCCGCGCCAATAAGGTTTTGGCCCTTTCTCCAGCAACCACGCTACTTCACCTTCAAGTGGTATCAGCATACCAGCACGCAACTCGTAGTCCCAGAAACGACCTTGCCAGGGGGTAGCTAGCTGCACACCATTCATTTCACGGTATCGCCCGTCGGAACGTACTGCAGTAATTAAGCCCTGAGCATTAAACTGAAATACCAATTTTACTGTGGTTGCGCCATCGGTAAGCGTTGCACTGGCCTGTGTATCATCAATGGCTTCCCAAACCACGCCCTGACCCGGCAGAAGCGCGGTAGGGGACCATGCGGCTTCAGCGAAAAAACGCATCAGCTCTCCTTGCGCCAGTTCCCGGGTGCTTGGCAACTTCATAACAGTAAAAAGGCCGAACAGCTTCGCAGTCAAAACGCCCTCCGCCACAACGTAAGCATCATGGACATGAACAGTCATTGCCGGTGCCATGCGAATGCGAGCATCCCAGACAAAGCCTGGAAGCTGAGTGATGACGCGTTGAGTCGATTTAAATGGTTTCCACTGCTCACCGGTTTCACTCATATTGAAGGTTCCGGTGTGTTTTACACTAACAGCCGCAATCATTGGCTGGTCTTCTTTCAAGACTGTACGAAAGTAACGCTGAACAGGTGCCGGTAGTCCTTCTAGTTCGCACAAATGGCAGGATTTCGGGATAATCGGGATGCGTCTCGATTCGATTTTCGCATATAGATCCCTCGTTTCCGATTGCCAGCGGTTTATGCCGTAGAAAATTGTCAGCGTAATAACAAATACTAGAACAACGAGAATAATTAAAATTACTTTCCACCACATGCTGGCTACTCCATTCTGCCTAACAGTTTGTCCAACAGCAATCCAGACTATATTAAATTCATTTTCTCAGAGACTGACGTCAGTCTTTGTTCTGTTTAATTCTTAACACGAGGCAACAATGCTGACAGAATCAAAATGATCGCCAAAACAAAGAACGAAACCCCGGCCCAGCCGACAGTAACGGGAAATATCGACGATACTATTAGATAAGACTGACTAGCACTCCACGCTAAAGCAGCCATAATACCTACGCCCAGTACTGCCTGTAACAGCCGCATTTTGCGGAAATATCTGGACAATGGCGACCACCTACGATTACCACTGTGCAGTCCCCGCACCAGGCGATACGTTTTCCACAGCGAAACCAAAACAACTATGCCAATAAATATCCGCAGTGCAATTATTCCATAAATAATTCGACCCATTTTTACCGAACCGTAACCGCTCCACCTCGCCCAATCACTTAGCATCTGAGCTATAACTGGCCAGCTACGCTGGCTATTGGTCAAAATAACGATTCCATCACCAGATTCTGGAACGGCATAAAAATGGGCCATCCATCCATGTCCCTGTCCTCCATGCCATACCGCCCGTTGACCGCCGGAAAGATTTTCTATGAAATATCCGAGTCCATACGAATCAGCAACAAGGCCCAGAATACCGGACACAGATACCTGCGGAGTATAAAGCTTGCGGATACCTTCATCTCCAAGCACAGCATGATCCACATACTTTGAAGCTATCATCCCGGCACCAACAAACCGAGCTATATCTTTTACCGGCGCAAACAATCCACCGGAGGCCTTCATCGGGTAGACATACATCGGCACCAACCTGCCCTGCAGATCATATCCGCTAGGCATCGCCGACAAGAGCCTATCATTCCAGACAAAACTAGAATCATGCATTCCAAGTGGCGTCAACACCTCATCCGCCATGTATTCTGCAAATTTCCGACCGCTTACCTCTTCGATAAGTAGCTCAAGTAAATTGAATCCGGTATTGGAATATAAAAACCCCGAGCCAGGCTCACGAATGAGTCGCGCCTCATGTGAAAGAATTTTCTGCAACGAAGGTACATCGTCATCCTCCAGTGAATATTCCATCTCCATGCCGATGGTTCCCAACGGCATACCAGCATTGTGACTCAACAGTCTTCGTATGGTAACTTTTTGCTCGGAGTATTCCGATTCTGGCAGCTCCCAGTTACCCAGATACTGCTGTACTGGAGCATCAAGATCAATCAGTCCCTGCTCGGCCAGTCTGATAACCCCCCAGGCAGTTACCGACTTAGAAATTGACTCCACCCGATAGATGGCGTCAATAGTCATCTTGCGATTATGCTCAGGATCAGCGTATCCATAAGCAGCAGACCACGCCAATTCGCCGTTGCGAACAAGTGCTACACTCAATCCCGGAACATCATACAGTTTCATCAACCGGGGAATATGTCTATCAAAATAATCAGATAAAACCTCGATTGAATTCTGCGTGTCAAACAACTGCCGAGTACAGCTATCACCAACAAACAGTAACAGCAATAAAGATGCTGATAAAACTGCACGCCTAACGCTCAGCCATGCTGTATTTTCCTGCATTGCCTCCGCCTCTTAGTTACCAGCAGTTTATATGTTACTGAACGCCTTCGGCAATTATGCCCCAGAACCAGCTAACTCATCCTCTCAACAGTTAGGGCTGAATATTATTCAACCCATCTTTATGAAATATACCAACGATATAACAGCAATCAGCTCTCAAATTATGTAGCCTAGATGGTCACATTGAAAAAAACTGTCACAAAAGTGACAGCCAGGAGATATTTTCTGTTGCTATGCTTTGCGATTGTGACCAATAAATCAGTTGGAAAG
>JAADGZ010000196.1:1946-3836 GCA_013152045.1 Gammaproteobacteria bacterium | reverse complement strand
ACTTTCGAAGCGGGTTATGCCGAAGAACATACTATTGATGAGATCGATAACTATTTTGATCTCAATTCTGATCCTGAAGGGGGATCATCGGTGATGTTGTGTAATTAGCCAGCGGCATAGTACGAATGGCCAAAGTCTATAGTTATCGAATCGAGCCTTCTGAATTAGAGGGCATTGATCGCATATGCATACTTTGTTGGGGTTTGCTCGGGGATGTTTTATTGCGTGTGCCTGTGATTGAGGCGCTGGCCAGGCGTTTCCCTAACGCAAAAATTACGCTGCTGGTGGATCCTGCGGCTGTTGCAGTAATCTCGAATCATCCAGTCTGTCACGAGGTACTTCCCTTCAGTCGAAGTAAACGCCGGATAACAGGCTATATACTCGACTTTGTTCGCAAGGTGCTATATTTGCGAAATAGAAAATTTGATTTATCGGTCAATCTTTATTCCGGTGGCTCAAGCCCTCTTGTGACACGACTAGTCGGTGCTCGCATTCGGCTTGGTTTTGATCATACTCGGGCTTTGCGCAAGGCCAATAATCTGCTAGTTAAAACACCTTCTTTTTGTGGCCACTGGACACGGGCACTTGGGCGTACTCTTGAACCACTTGGAATTTCGGCGAACGAAATCCGCTGCGGTGGTTCTTTTTATTGTTCTGATCGTGCCCGGCAGTTTGCACGCGAGTTCCTTGCGCAGACGAGCGCGCGTTATGTAGCGATCAATCTGGGTGCGCGGGTGCCTGAGAAACGTTGGCCGGTTGAACATTATGCCAAGCTGGCTACGCAAATTGCAGATCGTTACGGGCTTCAGCCTCTGGTTTTCACCAACCCGGGTATGGAAGAACTAGCGGGTGAATTTGCAGAAAAATATTCGGGTTCCAAACCATGTAAACAGGTACCGGTGGTGTCCCTCGACAGAGTAGCGGCATTGCTGGAACAGGTTTTTGTCATGATAACTGGAGACACTTCCTTGATGCATCTGGCTTTTGCTGTGAAATGTCCAAGCTTAGTTCTGTTTACCCACACCCGGCCAGAAGTGGTCGAGCCAGATGATTGTCAACATATGCCCTGTTTTATTGAGAATAAGAATTCGTTGGATGAATGTGGTTTAGCGCATGGAACGGCCGACATTCCGGTTGAATATGCTTTGCAGAAATTTGATACATTGTATGGGCAAATAGATTAGTCAAACTGTTTTTATCAAAAGGGTTCAGATTGTATGATTGGGGAACTATATAAACGTATTCGTTACTATTTGCTCGCACCGATGCCGACCGAGCGCAAGAACAAACCGGTTAAAGATCGCATCAGGAAGATACGTTATATTCTGTTTGGCCATTTGCCATTTTTAGGACGTAAGCCTGCGCCGGGAGAAACCAGCAAAGCACAGGGGCGACGGCAACGAGAAGATTTTTTTAACAAATACTGTAAAGGCCACGGTCTGGATATTGGTTATGGTGGTGATCCCATTGTGGCCAAGGTGCGAGGCTGGGATTTCGAACATGGTGACGCACAGTTGCTACATGGGCTTGATGATGAAAGTTTCGATTTTGTCTATTCAAGTCACTTGCTGGAGCACTTGCCCAACGTTGAGCTGGCGCTAAATAACTGGTGGCGCGTGCTCAAGCCCGCTGGTTATTTGATTCTTTATTTGCCTCACCGTGACTTGTATGAAAAAAAGCTGCATTTGCCATCTCGATTTAATGATGATCATGCTCATTTCTTTTTACCGGAGCAGGATGACTTACCCGATACCCTCGGTTTGCTGCCACTAGTCAAACGTGTATTAGGTGAGTATGAGCTGATTTACTGCAAGGTTTGTGATGAGGGCTATGTGAATCCCGGCGATGCGTTGTCCAGCGAGGGTGAATTTTCTATCGAGCTGGTTATCA
>JAADGZ010000196.1:0-1841 GCA_013152045.1 Gammaproteobacteria bacterium | reverse complement strand
ACCCGGCTCCCCCATGCTATATCGGCGACAGGTTTTCCGTATTTGGCTTGTACCGCTTCTGGATAGTGATTGATCACGTAGTCTGCAGACAGGTAGGGGCGAGCGCGATCCGGGTTGGTGCAGGCGTAGAGACCGATTACGGGGGTATTGACAGCCGTGGCCATGTGCGCAGGACCTGAATCTGGTGCAATTAATAGCTTGGCGCCATCAATGATGGCCAGTAATTCCTTCAGGGTAGTTTTGCCAATCAGATTTACAGGTTGGTGTTGGCAACGTGCACTAATTTTTTCGCCAAATTCCTTTTCGATTACTGAAGGTCCGCCGCTGAGAACCACGGGAAGATGATGTTTTTCTGCAATATAGTCGGCAACGGCAGCATAGCCTTCGATGGTCCAGTTACGGTAAGCCATGCTGGAGCAGGGGCTAATAACGATGTAAGGTTTCTCCGGCAAGATATTTTTAACCTGCTTGCGGGTGGATTCGCTGATAGGAATATCCCATGTCAGAATGCGTTCCGGTATGCCCAATGCTTCGATAAAACCGAAGAAGCTGTCTAGCACATGCTGTTTATCGATATGCGGGATTTGTTTATTGGTAAATATCCATTGCATGTCGTTGGCTCGTTGACGATCAAATCCCAGTCGTATATTGGCCGGGATCAGTGTGCTGGCCAAACTGGCGCGTAATGACATTTGCATGTGCAGCAGGGCATCAAAGCGTCGTCCGCGTAGTTGTTGATAAAGGTGGTGATATGCGGTTAAGCCCCTGGACTTGTCAAAAATGATAAACTCGATGCCGGGTATGTCGCCGATTAAACTGTGTTCCAGTTTGCCAATGATCCAGGTTAACTGTGTCTGTGGCCAATAGTGCTGCAGCGTCCGTACCACGGGCAGGACGTGACAGATGTCACCAATGGCCGACAGGCGTAGAATGCAAAGACTGCGTGGAGTTGAAACCGTATGGAAAATCATGGGTATGAAGTTAATCGAAACTCATTCAAAGCAAGAACACATCCTATACGATGCCGAGCTAATTGAAAATCCTACTGGGTCATATTTTGAAACAGAAAGCTGGCGTAAACGTGATGCCTTGAATGGTATTGCTAAAGGACGAGGGACAACCGTATTTGTCCAGCATGCTGGACAGGACTATGTTTTGCGTCATTACCGGCGTGGCGGGTTAGTGGCCCGTTTTGTGGAAGATCGTTATGTCTGGCATGGACTTGCGCAAACCCGTGCCTGGCGTGAATGGCATTTGCTGGCTGAGCTTCGACAAAAGAAGCTTCCCGTTCCGCAGCCCGTTGCTGCCCGGGTACTGAGGCAAGGGCTATTCTACCGTGCAGACATTCTTATGAGTAGAATTGCTGCGGCGCAGACCCTGGCTGATTTATTGTTGGACTCGACGTTGCTAGCGCCTCTTTGGCAAAAACTGGGGCAGGTGTTGAGGCAGTTCCATGATACCGGTGTTTACCATGCTGATCTTAATGCCAGAAATATTATGCTGGACAGGTATGAAAATTTTTACTTGATTGATTTTGACCGTGGCGCTTTGCGTAGACCCCATCGGCATTGGCAGAAGGCCAATATTTTGCGCCTTAAGCGCTCACTGGATAAATTTTTTAATCAAGCAGAAATAGATCAAACTCGGTTTTATTTTTCTGATTCGGATTGGCAGGCACTTTTGCAAGGCTATACTTGGTCCAAATAAGTTTGTTCTAAAATCACTGCTGTCCCGTTAACTCCCTCTCCCCGTTGGGGAGAGGGGGCTTAATTTGATAAGGGCCTGTTTTGTTTACCCCCTCATCCTGGCCTTCTCCCCCTCGGGGAGAAGGGATAGCTCCG
>JAADGZ010000133.1 GCA_013152045.1 Gammaproteobacteria bacterium | reverse complement strand
AAAACCCGACCCTGGCCGCGCAGTTTTGCCAGCATTCAAGCCGAACTCCAGTAATATAACTGGCTAAGTCACTGAAAAATCGTCCATTCGGCTGATAGCAGCCAGACGCAAAGCTATCTGGAGATTGAAGCAAGGCGGCCAGATCCGGTATACTGCTTGGCCCTTTTGCCTGCGCGTCAGGCAAGCACCTAAAAAATTATGTAAGCAAGACGATTATTTAAGCAAGGTATCGGAATCAGCGTGAGTACACAGCCCAAACTAGAAAACAGTCTCTATCGCCCTGAATTTGAACGGGATAATTGTGGTTTTGGCCTAATTGCCCAGATGGACGGCAAAGCCAGTCACTGGTTGCTGGAAACCGCTATTTGCGCACTGGCCCGCCTGACCCACCGTGGCGCCGTTGCCGCAGATGGCAAAACCGGCGATGGTTGCGGCCTATTGCTGAAGAAACCCGATGGTTTCTTGCAAGCTGTCGCCAAAGAACATGGCTTTGCCCTGGCACCGCTCTATGCTGTGGGTATGGTGTTTTTGAACACAGAAACCGACCTGGCTAATAACGCCCGCCAAATCCTTGAAACGGAACTGAAAAAAGAAGGCCTGGCCGTGCTGGGTTGGCGCGTGGTACCGACCGATACCAGCGCCTGCGGTGAGGAAGCGCTGAAAACCCTGCCGCAGATTGAACAAATTTTCGTCAACGCCGCCGATGGCATGGATGAAACCACGTTCGAACGCCACTTATATATAGCTCGCCGGCGCAGCGAAAAGGCTATCGAACAGAACGATGAAATATTCTATGTTCCCAGCCTCTCTTCCTCGGTCATTTCCTTCAAGGGCCTGGTGATGCCGGAAAATCTGCCGGTGTTCTATCAGGATCTCAATAATCCAAAAATGGAGTCGGCCACCGCCGTCTTTCATCAGCGTTTTTCCACCAACACCTGGCCCCAGTGGCGACTGGCTCAACCCTTCCGCTATCTGGCTCACAATGGCGAAATCAATACGATCCAGGGCAACCGCAACTGGTCGGTGGCACGCGGCCACAAGTTCGAATCGCCACATATTCCCATGGAGGATGTGCGCCCGCTAGTCTCCATGAGTGGTTCTGACTCCAACAGCCTGGACAATATGCTCGAAGCCCTGCTCGCTGGCGGTATGGATATTTTCCGCGCCATGCGTCTGTTGATCCCCCCGGCCTGGCAAAACGTCGAAACCATGGATGCCGATCTGCGTGCTTTTTACGAATACAACTCCATGCACATGGAATCCTGGGATGGTCCGGCGGGTATCGTCATGACCGATGGCCGCTACGCCGCTTGTTCCATGGACAGAAATGGCTTGCTCCCAGCACGCTGGGTAATCACCAAAGATCGGCATATCACCCTCGCTTCGGAAATCGGCGTCTATGATTACAAACCCGAAGATGTGGTCAGCAAGGGCCGTCTGAAGCCAGGACAAATGGTCGCCGTAGATACCCAGACCGGTGAATTATTGATGCCGGAAGATATCGATACCCAGCTGAAAACCGCCCGGCCATATAAAGAATGGATCTACAAACGTTCCCTGCGCCTGAAATCAAAACTATCGGAGGAAAGCTGTGACAGCCTGCTTTCTTCCGAACAGGCCGAGATATACCAAAAACTGTTTCAGGTCAGCTTCGAAGAGCGCGACCAGGTGATTCGGCCACTGGCGGAAAATGGCCTGGAAGCTATCGGTTCCATGGGTGATGACACCCCCTTCCCGGTACTCTCACGCAAGCTGCGATCGCTTTACGATTATTTCCGCCAACAGTTTGCCCAGGTCACCAACCCGCCTATCGATCCGATTCGTGAGCAGGTCGTCATGTCGCTGGAAACCTGCTTTGGCCGTGAACGCAATATGTTCGAGGAAACCCCGGAACATGCCGATCGCCTACTGGTAGACTCACCGGTACTGTCCAGCAGCAAATTTCACCAGCTGCTCAACCTGGGAGAGAAAAACTCCGACTACAAAAACTGCCGTATCAACCTCAACCGGCCGCTGCAACAACATCTTGAGGATGCCTTACAGGCCATATGTGATGAAGCGGTAGCCGCAGTTAATGATGGTGCCGTAATCCTGGTAATCAGCGATTTCAAGATTGAAAAAGACAGCCTGCCCGTGCACGCCCTGCTGGCCACCGGCGCGATCCATCATCGTCTGATTGGCGAAGGCCTGCGCTGCGATGCCAACATCGTAGTAGAATCAGGTACGGTACGTGATTCTCACCATTTCGCCGCCCTCATCGGTTACGGTGCCACCGCGATACACCCCTACCTCGCCTATGAAGTAATTCGTGATCTGGTACGTTCAGGCGAAATCAGCGAAAAGGACGCCTGCAAGCTGGATGCCCAATATCGCAATGGCATCAACAAAGGGCTATACAAAATCACCTCGAAAATGGGTATTTCCACCATTTCCAGCTATCGCGGCGCGCAGCTATTTGAATCTGTGGGCCTACATCAGGAAGTGGTGGAACTCTGCTTTAAAGGCACCACCAACCGGGTGCAAGGTGCGCGTTTTGAAGATCTGGAAACCGAACAACGCAGCCTGCACCAACTCGCCTGGAATCCTCGCAAGGCCATTGATCAGGGTGGGCTACTGAAATTCATCCACGGCAGTGAAGATCACGCCTATAATCCGGATGTGGTGCAAAGCCTGCAAAAAGCGGTTAAAACCGGCAACTATGATACCTATAAAGAGTATGCCGCACAGGTAAATGAGCGCCCGGCCCTGTCCTTACGCGATATGCTAAAGCTGCGCGACGATACCAGCCCGGTACCGCTGGATGAAGTGGAAGCAGCAGAAAATATTCTAAAACGCTTCGACTCGGCGGCCATGAGTCTTGGCGCACTCTCGCCGGAAGCGCATGAAACTCTGGCTGAAGCCATGAACCGTTTAGGTGGACGTTCCAATTCGGGTGAGGGTGGTGAAGATCCGCGGCGTTACGGCACAGCGAAACGCTCCAAGATTAAACAGGTGGCCTCCGGTCGCTTTGGTGTCACCCCGGCCTATCTACGCTCCGCCGAGGTGCTGCAGATCAAGGTTGCCCAGGGTGCCAAACCTGGCGAAGGCGGCCAGCTTCCCGGCCACAAGGTCAACGATCTGATCGCCGAATTGCGTTACTGCAAAACCGGCGTGGCCCTGATATCACCGCCGCCGCACCACGATATTTATTCGATTGAAGATCTGGCCCAGCTTATTTTCGATCTCAAACAGGTCAATCCGGAAGCCCTGGTTTCAGTAAAACTGGTGGCCGAAGCCGGTGTGGGTACCATTGCCGCCGGTGTCGCCAAAGCCTACGCCGATCTCATCACCATCTCTGGCTATGATGGCGGCACCGCCGCTTCTCCCCTGAGCTCGGTTAAATACGCTGGTGGTCCCTGGGAGCTGGGACTGTCTGAAACCCACCAGTTACTGCGCGCCAACGACCTGCGTGACAAGGTCCGTCTGCAAACTGATGGCGGTCTGAAAACCGGTTTGGATGTCGTTAAAGCCGCCATTCTCGGTGCAGAAAGTTTCGGCTTTGGCACTGGGCCAATGGTAGCAATGGGTTGTAAATACCTGCGCATCTGTCATCTCAACAACTGCGCCACCGGCATCGCCACCCAGGACGGTGTCCTGCGCAGCGAGCACTTTATCGGCCAGGTAGAAATGGTGATGAACTATTTCCACTTCATCACCCGCGAGGTGCGTGAACTGCTGGCTAAACTGGGCTGTCGAAAATTTACCGATCTCATTGGCCGCACCGATCTACTGGAACTGCTTGAAGGCAGCACCGCCAGACAGAAAAATCTTGATCTGAGTCCGCTGCTTAGTGATGGAGGGGTGCCCGAGGACAAACCGCAATTCTGTAGCGAACCGCATAACGACCCCTTCGACAAAGGCGAGCTAGCCGAACGAATGGTAGCCGATGCGCTACCGGCAATTGAAAACCTGTGCGGAGCTGAATTTAGCTACTCTGTGCAGAATATTCATCGTTCCATCGGTGCCCGTCTATCCGGTGAAATTGCCCTGCGTCACAGCAACACCGGTATGGAAGATTCACCTATCACCCTAAAACTGACCGGCACTGCAGGACAGAGTTTTGGCGTCTGGAATGCCGGTGGCCTACATATGTATCTCGAAGGCGATGCCAACGACTATGTCGGCAAAGGCATGGCTGGCGGCAAACTGGTACTTCGCCATCCCGTAGGCAGCACCTTTGATTCCGCCAATACCCCGATCATGGGCAATACCTGCCTCTATGGTGCCACTGGTGGCAAGTTGTTCGCCGCAGGTGCCGCAGGTGAACGTTTCGCCGTGCGTAACTCGGGCTGCAATGCAGTGGTAGAAAGCATTGGCGATCACGGCTGCGAATACATGACCGGCGGTACAGTGACGGTCCTCGGCGCGACGGGCAGCAATTTCGGTGCCGGTATGACTGGCGGCTTCGCCTATGTTTATGATGAAGCCCACCAGTTTGTTGACTGCATCAACCAGGACATCAATATCCAGCGGATTGCCTCCGAGCATATGGAAGCCTACCGCAACCACCTGCGTGATGTGCTAGAAGAATTTGTACGTGAAACCGGCAGCCAACACGGCCAGACTATTCTCGACAACTTCGCCGATGCCGCCGGTAAATTCTGGCTGGTGACGCCGAAGGCCGCTTCACTGGATGATCTGCTGGAAGATTTGCAACGCGCCGCTGCCTAGTAAAGTAGCGAGGGAGGGATCACTTCAGATCTTTCAGCATTTGTTAATGACAGGGTTCAGATACTTTTATTAAAACAGCGGACAAGTGTATGGCCTAAAACCCTAGCCACTCGTCCCTAGCAACTAGAAACTATTTTTTATGGGAAATAACTTTCAATTCATTCAGATCAAGCGCCACGATCCGGACAAGAAACCGGCCGCTGAACGCAAAAAGGAATACTGTGAGATTTACGGTCAGTTCGACGTTGAACGCGCAACCGAACAGGCGGATCGCTGTCTCGCCTGCGGTAATCCCTATTGCGAATGGAAGTGTCCGGTTCACAACTATATTCCTAACTGGCTTAAACTGATCGCTGAAGGCAACATCATTGAAGCCGCTGAGCTATGTCATCGAACTAATTCGCTGCCGGAAATCTGTGGCCGCGTCTGCCCGCAGGACCGACTTTGTGAAGGAGCCTGTACACTTAATGACGGTTTTGGCGCAGTTACTATCGGCGCGATTGAAAAATACATTACCGATACTGCCTTTGCTCAGGGCTGGCGACCAGATCTCACCGCTGTGCAGAAAACCGGCAAGCGCGTCGCCATTATTGGTGCTGGTCCCGCTGGACTCGGCTGTGCTGACGTACTGGTGCGTAACGGTGTTATGCCGATAGTCTATGATCGCAACCCGGAGGTTGGCGGTTTGCTGACCTTCGGTATTCCTGAATTCAAACTGGAAAAAGAAGTCGTTAGAACCCGCCGCCGCGTACTCGAAGGCATGGGTGTAGAATTTATTCTCGATACCGAAGTCGGCAAAGATATTTCGCTGGAAAAGCTGCTTGACGAACATGATGCTGTATTCATGGGTATGGGTACCTACAGTTATATGAAAGGCGGCTTCCCCGGCGAAGATCTGCCCGGCGTCCATGAAGCTCTGCCCTTTCTGATCTCGAACGTTAAACGCTGCCTGAAACTGGAAAAAGATCCGGCTGATTTTATCAACATGGACGGCAAGCATGTGGTCGTACTCGGCGGCGGTGACACCGCCATGGACTGCAACCGTACCTCGATTCGTCAAGGTGCCTTCTCAGTAAGCTGCGCCTACCGCCGCGATGAAGCCAATATGCCCGGCTCCAAGCGCGAAGTCGCCAATGCCCGCGAAGAAGGCGTACAGTTCCTCTGGAACCGCCAGCCGGTTGAAATCGTCGGTAACGAACGCGTTGAAGGTGTAAAAGTCGTGACCACCCAACTGGGTGAACCTGACGAACGCGGTCGCCGTCGCCCGGAACCAATTCCCGACTCAGAAGAAATCATCATGGCCGATGCGGTGATCATCGCCTTTGGTTTTCGACCCAGCCCGCCAGACTGGCTGGGCACATTCAAAATTGAAACAGATGAACGCGGTCGAGTCATCGCACCACTGGCGCAGATCTATAAGTACCAGACTAGCAACCCCAAAATCTTTGCCGGTGGCGACATGGTGCGCGGCTCGGATCTAGTGGTCACTGCAGTTTACGAAGGTCGCCAGGCGGCCGAAGGCATACTCGACTATCTCGAGGTTTGATAATTTAACGCAGAGGACGCGGAGGCGCGAAGGCGCAGAGGAAAATCTTTTAGTGTTAGATCGCATTGGTGAACTTCACATTCACCAATCTACAGGTTAGACACTGACCGCAAAGAACAACTTTGCGCCTCTGCGACTCTGCGTTCTCCGCGATTAAAAACTGAATGACAAAATTGAAAAACGATCGTTTCCTACGGGCTTTGCTAAAGCAGCCCGTCGATGTTACCCCGGTGTGGATGATGCGCCAGGCGGGCCGCTATTTGCCTGAATACCGCGCCACGCGGCAGAAGGCCGGTGACTTCATGGCACTGTGCAAAAACCCTGCATACGCTACTGAAGTCACTATCCAGCCATTGGATCGTTTCGAACTGGATGCGGCCATTCTGTTCTCTGACATTCTCACCATTCCCGATGCCATGGGACTGGGGCTATATTTTTCTGACGGTGAAGGCCCACGTTTCAAAAATCCGCTGCGAGACAAAGCCGCCATCGAAAAACTGTGCGTACCCGATATGGCTGCGGAACTGGGTTATGTGATGGATGCGGTGAGCATGATTCGCAAAGAGCTGGATGGTCGTGTGCCGCTGATCGGTTTTACCGGCAGCCCCTGGACCCTGGCCACCTACATGGTCGAAGGCAGCAGCAGCAAAGAGTATGCAAAAGTCAAAGGCATGCTCTACGATCAACCCGCCCTGATGCACCAACTACTGGACGTGCTCGCACGCACCATTATTGAGTACCTCAATGCGCAGATTGAATCCGGCGCGCAAGCATTGATGATTTTTGACACCTGGGGCGGTGTTCTCACTACGCGTGATTATCAAGAATTTTCTCTGCGCTATATGCAGCAGATCATCGACGGCGTAAAACGCGAACATAACGGCCAGCGCATCCCGCTAGTTATCTTCAGCAAGGGCGGCAGTCAGTGGCTAGAAGCTCAGGCCGAGGTTGGCGCCGATGCTCTAGGTCTGGACTGGACTATCGATATTGGCACGGCTCGCGCCCGTGTGGGTGACAAGGTCGCCCTGCAGGGCAATATGGATCCCTGTGTGCTCTATGCTTCCCCCGAACGTATTCGTCAGGAAGTAGCCACTATTCTCGAAAGCTACGGCAGCGGCAGTGGCCATGTCTTCAATCTTGGCCACGGCATTCACCAGCATGTGGATCCCGATCATGCCAAAGTCTTTATTGATGCCGTGCACGAGCTAAGCACGCCTTACCATAAGTAAGCACTTGCAGATTAAGCTGATGCGACTAAGTAAATGTGGATGTAATCATTCAGCAGCATTCCCTGTACAATCGATTAACGTAGGGTGGGCACGTTTTTTATGCCCACCGGGTCAATGGCAAATCACACAGCAGCATTCCGCGTGGGCACAAAAAACGTGCCCACCCTACGAACTTACTTGCAGATAAATCAATGCAGATAACCGGCCACCTGCGTAAAATGATGACCGCGCTGGGCGCACCCGTGCAGTATCATTTGCCACTGGATGACGAACGGGTCGATATGAATGCGCTCGTCGGTCAACATATTCGCCTGACTTACCTTGGCGAGATTCACTGCACGGCCTGCGGGCGGAAAACAAATAAAAGTTTCAACCAGGGTTACTGCTATCCCTGCTTTAAAAAACTTGCGCAGTGCGACAGCTGCATTATTAAACCTGAACTTTGCCATTACGCTGAAGGCAGCTGCCGCGAACCCGAATGGGGCGAGCAACATTGTCTGCAGGATCATATCGTTTATCTGGCCAACTCCTCCGCCATCAAGGTCGGTATTACCCGTAGCACCCAGATCCCCACGCGCTGGATCGATCAGGGCGCCAGCTCCGCTATACCCGTATTCAGAGTGAAAAATCGCCTACTCTCTGGCCGCATCGAGGTCATCATGAAACAACATATTTCTGATCGCACCGACTGGCGCAAGATGCTAAAGGGTAGGCCAGACGATGCCAATCTCGCCAACAAACGCGATGAATTATTCGACATCTGTAAAAAAGAACTTGATCAAGTGATCGCTGAATCTGGCACTGATGCTGTGACCCGGTTGGAGTCAGAGACACCCGTTAATATTGAATTCCCTGTAAGCAGCTATCCCAGCAAGGTCAGCTCGTTTAATTTTGATAAAACCCCTGAGATCAGCGGCCTACTCAATGGCATCAAAGGCCAATATCTGATTCTCGATAGCGGCGTGCTGAACATACGCAAATTCGGCGGCTACCGAGTGCAGATACAAACGGATGGATAAAATTTCAATGCTAAGGCGTTAAAAAATCATTCTTACTCTAAATTTTGTGAAGGTAACATTATGGAAAAAACCCTTGAAATTCGTGATGGTTGCAGCACGCCCAGCCAGTTGCTGCGCAGCCTGGCTTTTGCCCGTTTCCTGAAAATATACAAATCCCAGTTTATCGAAGATCTGCAACACCGTGCTGATCTGCAGAAACACGAGGCAAAACAAAAGATCGACTATATTGAATCCGTCAAAGTTCGCGATTTAATCAACATTCTCGAAACCCATCACTTCAACAGCGCAAGTGAAAAGAAACGTGCGCGTGAACTGATAAAATTTATGGATGGTGCCTTCCATCATTATCGCGGAAGTGGTTACTCGCGCCTGGTACGACTTCAAAACGACGTCGTTTCCACCGGCCTGGAAACACCTGACACGGTCAAAGACAAGGTAACGGATAAGGCCGGTACGCTATCCGATCTTATTCTCGAGACCCGCCGCCAACTGCTTAATAACGTTGGTCTGGAACAGGGCGTGCGCCGTAGCTCGGGCATGGATGCCTCCCCCAATGTCACGGCTGGTGAAATTTCCGGACATTATTTTAACTACCCAGCCGACTATACTGAACTGGCGCATGTGCCACTAACCATCGCCGCCGACATTCAGACCGGGGTGGACTACTCCACTCCCTCTAACAAACGCGCTAAACCTTTTTATGAACTGGATCATAATCCGTTGGATCTGGATCATTTTATCAGCAAGGACTGGGTCTCCGTACCCCTGCAGGTAGGCACCTCATTGATCATTGCCTATATCCATAAATCACGCGGTTGCATCGAAATGGAGCCCGGCCTGCTCAACCTGTTCCCTTTTGCCCGCATCAAGGACATCACTGGTGAACGTCGCGCTGATGGCCTGTTCTTCTTTGGCGATCCCCGTGCCAGCGAAAAGGATCTGGGGTATTACTACGACAAAAAGAACCAGGTGCTAGTCGGCATGGTACCGAATATTGATGAGCTAAAATATTTCGGTTATGCGAAAAAACCGGTGCTCACTCTGCACAACGTACTAGCCATATTAGATGGCGATCTGCCTCTGCATTGCGGCTGCACCCGCTACGTAGTCCGTTTTGATGAGAACGATGAACCCTATATTGCCGAAATGCTGATCAAGGCTGACGACATGGGCAAGATCAGCCTGCGCAAGGGTGAAGACAAGCTCACCCGTCCCGTTTTCTACGGCACCGAAACCGGTGCCTTCGCCTGCCTTGACGGTTTCAGCGACCAGGCCAAAATGCAGATGGCCGGACGCGAAGTCGGCTATAACAAGGACACCGGCTCCAATGCCCGCCAAATCGTACCCGTTACCGATGTTACCGAGCTATTCCGTGGCGATGCCCTGGATGTGCTGCTCTACATGAACAACTTCAAACTGATCGAACCGGGCGAATCCACTATTCAATCTAACATGCACATCGAAGATGCCCTGCAGCATTTCCGTCTCGGTGAACGTGTGGCGGCTGGTTCTACTCAGACCCACCGTGGCGCCAAAGAAAGCAGTTACTGGGCCAATCCCTTTCCCTTGCTCAAAGATAGCGATGGCACGATATTACATCCGCAGCTATATGAAAAATTTTCTGAGAATGAGAAAGGCTTTATCGGCGATATGAGCATCCTGATCTCACGCGGCGAACTTAAGGTTGGGGTCGCACACAGTCAGTTGATGGCCGGTGCCTATGAAGGCAACAATGATAAAGACATCGAACGTTGCGGTTTCAGCAGCCGTGCGGATGTCGAGCAGGAAGGCCCGGTACAACTGGCCAAAGATTTGATCGGTCTGATCAAAACGCAGGCGATAGAAAAGCGTAAACGCCAGGGTGAAAATAGCGGCGAAGTCAGCGTCACCGTGGCTCTGGTTGGTGACAGCCGGACCGGCAAGTCGGAAACCGCCGAAAAAATGGAAGGCATATTGCGATTGCAGTTGATCTGAAATTTGATGGGTTTCGCTTTGCTCTCTACCCATCCTACCCTCTTTTATTTTACTGTAGGATGGGTAGAGCAAAGCGAAACCCATCACCTATTTTTAAAAATAATACTGCAATTCCATTTGTATGTAATCATCGTTGCGGAATGAGTAGCCTGGATCATAAACCGGCGTCTGGGAAAAACTCAGCGCATTGACGGACAGTTTCCAGTTATCGCCAACTCGACGACTGGCTTCCAGGCTGAAATAATAACGATCATAAACAGCGTCACGGATAATACCGGCCAACAGCTCGCTGCTCTGTTCATCATTCAAACTCAGACGCGCACCAATGAAATAATCATTCTGGAACGGCGTCGGCGCGCGATCACCGCGTTCATCATACATATATTCGACTACCAGACCCACATCCACATTGCTTTCAAGCACACCATAAAAACTATACTCAAAGCCGCCTGTTGCAGCATAGTAAGCCGCCCCCTGGCCACGACGATAATAACCTTCAAACTTCAGCAGCCAGGCATCGATAGTCGCCTGTATGTCGGTAGAATACTGGCTGATTAAATCATAATTCGGAACATAGACCGCTTCACCGCCATTACTGCCTAGCGTGAAGCGTGGCTCGCGGCTGGTGCCGTTGAAATAATTCACGCCCACATCCCAATCACCCCAGCTGTTGGACCAGCGTGCAGCATAGTCGACATGATGCCGCCCCTGTGATGATTGATAAACTGTCTGCGAGGTATCCACCCAGGGGATGCTGCGCGGGCGACCTTTGATGCCGGGAAAGGTGCGTTCACGAAAGCCCGGCAAGACAAACATACTCAACGTACCCCAATCCTTAATCAAAACCAGGTTAAGCATCGGCTGTCCCAGCCGTTCATTGAGATAGAAGTCTTCCACCAAATCGGTCTGGTTGACGATATCCACCAGATGCACGATTTCTGTCACGCCCCAAAACACTTTGCCAACACCTATGTGTAGTTCCCAGTCATCAACCGCTTTCACCCACATCAGCTCACGAATATCCGCATGGCTGCGTTTATTATCGCCCTGATCCAGGCGCACAAAGGGGGTGAAGGTGAAACTCTGCTGACCATTATCCCATTCAGAATAATATTCCGGCTCAAATGATAAGGAGAGATTGTTATCGCCCTGCTGGCGAGGATCGGTGGGCGGCGAGAGAAAACGCCGATATTCCAAACCTAGATAGCCGGAGAAATCCTGTTCGACCGCAGCATTAGCCAGAGGCAGTACAAGAACCGTTAACAGCAAACAACAAAGATACCATATGCCTCGCACGTTTCTGCGAGAAACATTCCACCATCCTGCCTCGCTGCAAACAACCATAGGTTGGGCTGAGTAGAGCGAAGCCCAACAGGTGATCGCATAATGTTGGGCTTCGCTTTGCTCAG
>JAADGZ010000242.1 GCA_013152045.1 Gammaproteobacteria bacterium | reverse complement strand
GCTTTTCTTGCGGTGCTTAATGTAGGGAAGGATAAATGAATATAGATTTTTCACTGATTCTGGTTGTTGCTGTTTTTATTACTGGAACTATTTGGTTGCTGGACAAATTTATAGTTAAGCGTGGTAAAAAATCAGATGAGATCACGGACGGAAAACAAACCGCCATTGGTTCAGTTTGGACCATGCTGGCCGAGTTTTCCCGTTTTCTGTTTCCGGTAGTATTTATTGTCCTGTTCCTGCGCGGCTTTATCGCCGAACCTTTCCGTATTCCTTCCGGCTCCATGTTGCCGACGCTTGAAATCGGCGATTTTATTTTGGTCAACAAATTCAGCTACGGCATTCGTTTGCCCGCCTGGAACAAAAAAGTCGTCGATATCGGTACCCCGCAACGCGGTGATGTGATCGTATTTCGTTATCCTGAAGATCCTTCGATTGATTACATCAAACGGGTGGTCGGTGTGCCTGGCGATAAGGTAGCCTATTACGATAAAGTGCTTTATATTAATGGCAAACGCATGCCCCAGGGCAAGGGGACGGTTTACCGCCCTGGCTATGATTATATCCTGCGCAAGTCGGAAAACCTGACCGGTGTAGTACATGATGTATTGGATAATCAAATGTCTCCGGCACGAGATTTTGTGATCACCGTCCCAAAACACAAATATTTTGTTATGGGTGATAATCGTGATAATAGCCGTGATAGCCGTTACTGGGGTTTTGTTCCAGATGAAAATTTGGTTGGCCATGCGATGCTCGTCTGGTTTAACTGGGAACTGGGTGATTGGCCTCGTTGGACTCGCATTGGCACATTAATAGACTAAGATTAAGATTAGGGCAGCATGACTTTCGCTAAGCAGGAAATGACGACATGATCAGGAAGCAAAAACAGGCAGGTATGACAGCGATTGCCTGGATAGGAGTGATTGCCCTGATCCTGATGTTTGTTCTGCTGGGTTTAAAATTGTTGCCCATTTATCTGGACAGTTTTAAGGTTGGTTCAGTTCTAAGTGATGTCAAAGATGAGCCTGGTATAGCAAACATGACACCGGTTATGATTAACAAGACCATAATGAAGCGTCTGGATATCAATATGGTCGATGGTGTCAGCAAGGATGATATTTACATCGATAAAACGGGCAGGAAGAAAAGGACAGTGGAAATCGATTATGAAATTCGAGAAAATATTATGGCTAATATCGATGTGGTAGTGCATTTTCAAAAAGCTGTGACGATACCCGGACCCTAATGCCCGATCTTGCCAGACTCCAGCATAAGCTGAGCTATAAATTCAAAAAACCAGAACTGCTTGATGTCGCATTGACCCATCGTAGCGCGTCTTCGAATAATAATGAGCGCTTGGAGTTTCTGGGTGACTCTGTTCTTGGGCAAATTATCAGTATTGAACTTTATCAGCGATTTCCGCAGGCGCGGGAAGGTGAACTGAGCCGTTTGCGCGCCAGTCTGGTGAAGGGAGAAACGCTGGCCAAAATTGCCGCCGAGCTGGATTTGGGGAATTATTTGAAACTGGGTTCAGGGGAACTAAAAAGCGGTGGTTTTCGGCGTGAATCTATTCTTGCCGATGCACTTGAAGCGGTATTTGGAGCCGTCTATCTGGACAGCGATCGGCAAGTGACGCATGATTTTGTGCTACAGTTTTTTACTGACCGGCTCGCGCATTGTGATCCGGATTCTATCCTTAAAGATCCGAAAACACGATTGCAGGAATACTTGCAATCCCGGGGGGCACCTTTGCCAGAATATGAAGTTATTGCCATCGATGGCAAGGATCACGCACAAACCTTTACTATCGCCTGTCACATTCCTAAATTGGATAAACCGATTCAAGCATCCGGCAGTAGCCGCCGTAAGGCGGAACAGGCAACCGCAGAACAGGCACTGAAACAGTTAAATCATGAGTAAGAGTAAACAAACAACGACAGAGAACGATTTTCGCTGCGGTTATGTGGCCCTGGTAGGGCGGCCCAATATGGGCAAGTCTACCTTGTTGAATCATCTGCTGGGACAGAAACTCAGCATCACCTCACGTAAACCGCAGACGACCCGCCAGCATCTGCTTGGTATCAAGACGACAAAGACTGAGCAGATTATCTATGTCGATACCCCGGGCATTCATGAAAATGCCCGGCGGGCGATCAATCGTTATATGAATCGGACGGCTTATAGTGCACTGGACAGCGTGCATGTGATTGTTTTCCTGATTGAGGCCCTGCAATGGACTTCTGAGGATGAGATGGTGCTAAAGCGTATCCAGGAATCGGGTATTCCGGCTATTCTTGCCATCAACAAAGTGGACAGGTTAGATGACAAAAATAGGCTCCTGCCTTTTATTCAGAAGGTCTCTGAGAAAATGGACTTTATCGAAATTATTCCTATCTCAGCGATCAAGAATATCAATTTGCCGGAACTCGAGGCCCGGGTACGGGAGCAGTTGGACGTTTCGGAGCCATTCTACCCTGCCGATCAGATCACCGATCGCAGTCAGCGTTATCTGGCAGCCGAGCTGGTGCGTGAAAAACTGATGCGCATGCTGGGACAGGAACTACCCTATGATTTGACGGTAGAAATTGAGCGCTTTAAGGAAGAGAAAGGACGCATTCATGTGCACGCCCTGATCTGGGTGGAACGCACAAACCAGAAAGCGATTGTGATTGGCGAGAAAGGCAGTCGGCTCAAAAATGTAGGTACCCAGGCACGGCAGGATATGGAAAAATTATTTCATAAAAAGGTATTTTTGGAAATCTGGGTAAAAGTAAAAGAAGGCTGGTCTGATGATGAGCGAGCCCTGCAAAGCCTTGGATACAAGGACGAGATTTAATGCGTCAGAGCCTGCAGGCCAGTTATATTCTGCACAGCCGACCCTATCGTAACACTAGCAAACTAGTTGATATTTTTAGTCGTGAACAGGGCCGTCGGGTCTTGGTGGCGCGTGGCGCGCGGCAGCAGAATTCACGATTGCAGGGACAGTTACTGCCCTTTATTCCGTTATTGCTAAGCTGGCAGGGTAATGGTGAGGTACAGACCCTGACTGCCGCTGAGACGGGTACACAGTTTGCTTCACCGAATGGCCAGAAATTACTCACCGCTTTTTATTTGAATGAACTGTTGCTGCGCTTGCTGGCCAGGGACGATCCCCACCCGGCACTGTATGATGCCTATGCCCAGATTTTGCAGCAACTGTCTGAATCAGGCGATGGCCAGACAGAAGAGGCCGGTTTGCGAATGTTTGAATGTTTTCTGTTACAGGAACTAGGCTATGGACTGGTTCTCGATCATGAGGCCAATAGTGGCGAGGCTATACAAGCCGATCAGATATATTGTTATCAACCGGAGTATGGTCCGTTGAAACTTGAATTCAAGCGGGACTGTGAAAATGGCCTGCCGGTGCATGGTTATACGTTACTGACTCTGCAGCAGGGTAGTTTGCGCGCCGCTGATACGCATACTGAGCATTATGATCTCATATTACGCGAGGCTAAAACTCTGATGCGGATTAACCTGGCGGGTCATCTTGGGCCCAAACCCCTGCATTCGCGCGAACTTTATATCCAGCAAAAACAGCTTCTAAGACATTGATTATGAAAGAAAAAAATTCAATCTATTTGGGCGTTAATATCGATCATATTGCCACCCTGCGGCAGTCGCGCGGCACACGTTATCCGGAACCGCTGCAGGCGGCGCTGGTGGCGGAGCAGGCGGGTGCCGATGCCATCACCGTGCATTTGCGTGAAGATCGGCGGCATATTCAGGATCGGGATGTGGAGATGTTGGCGGCGACGCTGCAAACACGAATGAATCTGGAAATGGCGGTTACCGATGACATGCTGGCCATTGCCTGTCGACTTAAACCCGCTGACTGCTGTCTGGTGCCTGAACGGCGACAGGAGCTAACCACCGAAGGCGGCCTGGATGTGGCGGGCCAGAAAACGCGTATCAGTGATGCCTGTAGTCGGCTTGCTGAGGCGCAGATACGGGTGTCGTTGTTTATTGATCCCGATGCGCGGCAGGTAGAAGCGGCCGCTGATTGTGGCGCCCCAGTGATTGAATTGCACACGGGCAATTATGCCGATGCGGTCAATCCACAACAACAGGCCCAGGAATTACAGCGCATTGTACAGGCGATGGAAAAAGGCTTGGCCTGTGGTCTGCAGGTTAATGCCGGACATGGCCTGCATTATCACAATGTTGCGGCGATTGCCGCCCTCAACGACATCGCTGAGCTGAATATCGGCCATGCCATTATTGCCCGTAGTCTGTTCACGGGTTTGGATCTAGCGGTTAGAGAAATGAAAGCCCTGATGCGTGCAGCCCGCTACTCATGATTTACGGAATTGGCACCGATATCGTCAGCGTCGAGCGTATGCGCAATAATCTTGAACGCTACGGTCATCGCTTCGCTGAACGAATTCTTACTGACGAAGAATTGGGAGATTTTAAGGAAGTCGTCAATCATGCCCATTTTTTGGCCAAACGTTTTGCCGCCAAGGAAGCGGTTGCCAAGGCCATGGGGACTGGATTTATCAACGGTTTGTCCTTATCTCATATTGGGGTTAGCCACGATGTTCTGGGTAAACCCGTACTAAAATTCAGCGGCCGAGCGGAAGAATTTATGCGGCAGCAAAAGATTGTATCGTCACATATCAGTTTGGCTGACGAGATAGATTATGCGGTGGCCTTCGTTACCCTGAGCTGTGAAGTTTGAGGTGAATATTATGCCAGTAAAGACCGTGATTGATATTGAAAAAAACCTGGTTGTTCATACGATAGCCGGGGGCTTTGGGCTGGTCGATATTGAACCTGCCTGGCGTGCCATGCTGGTTGACCCCAAATTTAAGGCCGGCATGAATGTGCTCTGGGATTTTAAACAGGGTATCCAGACCTCGTCATTCTCAGCCGAGGATATGCGGCATATTGTCAATATGACCGCTGAACATATTAAACAGCGGGGGGCCGAGTACAAACTGGCTTTGTTAGCGACACGGGATCTGTATTTTGGTCTTTCCAGGATGTTCGAGGCTTATGGCGATGAAATCCCCATTGAGATCCATGCTTTTCGTACCATGGAAGAGGCGCTTGACTGGTTGAATGAATAGTTACCAGCTACGGGCGAGAATCGCCTGGCCATTCTCCTGCAGGCGGCTTATTTCTAAATTAAGTTGTTTGAAACTTTCGTCAAGTTGGGCCCGATTATTTTGTTTAATCTGATCTTCAAATATTTTTACCGCCTGGCGCAGAGCAGGGACGCCCAGATAGACCGTGGCACCATGTAACTTGTGTATCGGGTCCCAGAGTACTTCAAGCGCCTCGTTTTCAGAACTTACCCGCTTAAAAAGCATCTCAATCGCCTGTTGGTGATCAACTAATTCATCCAGCAACATGCTAAATAAATCGCGCGCCAGTTCTTCACTACCACCTGCCTGCTCAAGCGCAAGACGGGCATCAAAAATCTCAGTCATAGTCGTATTTCCCTGGGCTTCTTTGCCGTGCTCTTTTATGTCATTGCCCGATACATTACACTCTGCGCATGAATTATAAAACGATTGAATCTCAAATAGGCAACACACCACTGGTTCGCCTGCAACGTCTTCCTGCAGCAAACGGGAATACTATTCTGGTCAAGCTGGAGGGCAATAATCCTGCTGGTTCAGTCAAGGACAGGCCCGCGTTGAGCATGATCTGTCATGCCGAGGCGCGAGCTGAGATTAAGCCGGGTGATACTCTGATCGAAGCCACCAGCGGCAACACCGGCATTGCCCTGGCAATGGCGGCTGCAGTCAAGGGCTATCACATGATTCTGATCATGCCTGCGCACATGAGCCTGGAGCGGCGTGCGTCTATGCGCGCCTATGGTGCGGAGCTGATTCTGGTCAGCGAAGAACAGGGCATGGAAGGGGCGCGGGATCTGGCTGAAAAAATGGCAGGTGAAGGCAAAGGCCGATTACTGGATCAGTTTTCCAATCCGGATAATCCGTTGGCGCATTATGAAACGACCGGTCCCGAGATCTGGGCTGATACGCATGGTGAAATTACCCATTTTGTCAGTGCCATGGGCACTACCGGAACGATCATGGGTGTGTCCCGCTTTCTCAAGCAAAAAAATCCAGCCGTGACCATCGTTGGTGTAGAACCTGCCGATGGCGCGAAGATTCCTGGTATTCGGCGCTGGCCGCAAGAATACCTGCCTGAAATCTATGACCCTTCACGGGTAGACAAACTGATGGAAGTCAGCCAGTTTGAGGCGGAGCAGACGACCCGTGATCTGGCTAGTCAGGAGGGTATTTTTTGTGGCATTTCTTCTGGCGGTGCCGTTGCTGCCGCGTTGCGTCTGTCACAGGAAGTCGAACATGCGCTGATTGTCGCCATCATTTGCGATCGCGGCGATCGCTATCTTTCGACCGATGTATTTCCAGCTGAATAGTTCCCAGGTTCCTGAATATAATGTCACGTAAACAACGCTATAAGAAACCCGATCCGACCCCTGTACAGGCAAACATAGAATCTCTCACCCATGAAGGCAAAGGGGTAGCGCATATCGATGGCAAAACCGTATTTGTTGACGATGCGCTTGCCGGCGAAGTTGTAGAGTTCATTTATACGCGCAAAAAGCGTGACTTTGATGAAGCGCGCCTGCATCGGATTATCTCTCCCTCAGAACATCGAGTCGAACCGGCCTGTGCGCATTTCGGTATCTGTGGCGGTTGTCGCCTGCAACATCTTGATGCAGCCGAGCAACTCCAGGTCAAGCAAAATGTCCTGCTGGATAATCTCCGGCGAGTCGGAAAAGTCGAGGCTGAAACCATTCTTCCTCCTCTTGCTGGCAGTCAATGGGGTTATCGCAGAAAAGCACGTCTGGGAGTGCGCTATGTACATAAAAAGGAACGGGTGCTGGTAGGTTTTCGTGAACGGGGTTCGTCCTTTCTGGCCGAGCTGAACAGTTGCAAAGTTTTACACCCTTCGGTGGGTGAAAAATTAACCCACCTTGGTGATGTCATTCGCAGGCTCAGTATCTACCGGCAGATCCCGCAGATCGAAGTGGCTGTGGCCGACAATAGCGCAGCACTGATTTTTCGTCATCTCGAAGCCCTGACTGATGCGGATAAAAATATCCTCAGCGAATTCGGCAAGGCAAATAACTTCCAGATCTATTTGCAGCCCAAAGGGCCGGATACGGTCAGCCTGTTGTCGTCAACTGCGGAGACAGAGCAGGATCCGCCAGGCCTCTATTACGAACTTGCCGAGCAGGGTTTAAAGCTGCATTTTGAGCCAGCAGATTTCACCCAGGTTAATCATGATATCAATACCCAGATGGTAAGGTTGGCGCTGGAGCTGCTGCAACTGAACAAAAACGATAGCCTGCTGGAACTGTTCTGTGGTCTGGGTAATTTTACCCTGCCGATGGCACAGCAGGCGAAACAAATTGTTGCCGTGGAAGGCGATGCCGGGCTTATCCAACGAGCACGAGAAAATGCTATCGCAAATGGCATTGAGAACGTCGAATACCATGTTGCCAATTTGATGGAAAACCTGGATAACATGCCCTGGCTGAAAAACAAACATTACCAAAAAGTGTTGCTCGATCCACCGCGTAGTGGTGCCAAGGAAGCCTTGCCCTATATTGCTGCAACAGGAGCAGAACGTATCGTCTATGTTTCTTGTCATCCAGGAACGCTGGCCCGTGATGCTGGTGAGCTAGTGCATGAATACGGTTATCATCTGCGCGCAGCCGGTGTAATGGACATGTTTCCACATACTGCGCATGTAGAGTCTATTGCATTATTTGAAAAATAATGAATTGAGATCTGACCAAGGAAAAAATAATGGGCGTTGAAATAGAAAAAAAATTCCTGCTGGCTAATGATGCTTGGCGACAACATGCCAATGCAGGTACAGCATTCAAACAGGGCTATCTGCTTGGCTCAGAAAAATCGTCGGTGCGAGTGCGCATCGAAGGCGATAAAGCCAATCTCAATATTAAAAGCGCCACCCTGGGTATTAGCCGACAGGAATTTGAATATCCTATTCCCCTCGAGGACGCACAGATCCTGCTGGAAACCCTGTGTCAAAAACCCCTGATTGAAAAGATCCGCTATCATGTCCCTTATGCCGGACATGTCTGGGAAATCGATGTGTTCGAAGGTGACAACGCCGGTCTGGTCGTAGCCGAAATTGAACTGGCCAAAGAAGATGAAGCCTTTGACCGACCGGACTGGCTGGGTGAGGAAGTTTCAGATGATCCCCGCTATTATAATGTTAGTCTGGTCAAGCATCCCTTTTGTGACTGGTAGCGAATGCCTCCCTTGCCTGCGCGCATAGAAATCGACATCCGCCGCCAGCGTCTGCGACTTATCGAGACCGATGGGGTGGAAGAATTTACGGTTTCTACGGCAACCAACGGCCCCGGTGAGCTTTTTGGCAGCGAATGTACGCCCCGGGGCCGACATATTATTCGGGCTAAAATAGGCGCGGGCCAGGCAGAAAACACCGTATTTATCGGCCGCCGACCGAGCGGTGAAATTTACAGCCCGGAACTGGCTCAAAAATATCCACAGCGGGACTGGATTTTGACTCGCATACTCTGGTTAAGCGGACTGGAAGTGGCGCGCAATCGCCTGGGAAAGGTTGATACCATGCGGCGCTATATTTATATACACGGTTGCCCGCCCGGCGATAAACTGGGTGTAGCAGGTTCGCATGGCTGTATAAAAATGCGCAATCAGGATATTATCCGTCTGTTTGAACGGGTGTCCTGTGGAACGCAGGTCAATATTCATGAGTAAAGAGACAAAGTGTTCCTGAACAGTTATTGAAGGAGTAGTTGCCTGTGTCCCTGGGTCCCCTGATGCTGGATATTGCCGGCGAAACCCTGTCTGATGAAGATCTGGATATTTTACAACACCCCCTGGTAGGGGGCGTCATTCTGTTCAGTCGCAACTATTCAAGTATTGAACAATTGCATGAACTGGTGCAGGCCATCCACGCTCTGCGTTCGCCACAACTATTGGTTAGTGTCGATCATGAAGGTGGTCGGGTGCAACGCTTTCGTGAAGGCTTTAGCCTTCTACCCGCAGTAGCGCACTTCGGTCAGATATACGATAAAGAACCGCAAAAGGCGCGCAAACTGGCTCGTACTGTAGGCTGGCTGATGGCAGTGGAACTGCGCGCGCAGGATATCGATTTTAGTTTTGCGCCGGTACTGGATGTCGATCACGGTCTCAGCGAGGTTATTGGTGATCGCGCATTCCATCACGATCCTACGGTAGTGATAAAGCTGGCGCATGCCTATGTGGAAGGTATGCATGAGGCCGGTATGGCCGCTACGGGCAAACATTTTCCCGGTCACGGCGGGGTGGAGGCCGACTCTCATCTTGCGATTCCCGTCGATAATCGAGAATACAATGATATTTATGCCACAGATATCCTGGTCTTTAAACGCATGATTCATCATGGCCTGGCAGCCATTATGCCGGCACATATTATTTACCAAAAAATTGATCCGCAGCCTGCAGGCTTTTCTTCTTTCTGGCTGAAAGAGGTATTGCGTACGCGGCTGGGATTTCAGGGGGTTATCTTTAGTGATGATCTCAGCATGGAAGGGGCAAACGTAGTTGGTAACTGTTATGCCGACCGCGCCCATGCTGCGCTTGATGCGGGCTGTGACATGGTGCTAGCCTGCAATAATCGCACAGGTGCAATTGAGATTATCGACAGTCTGGATAAATGGGATGATCCCGTTTCACATCTGCGCCTTGCACGTATGCATGGCCGCAATAAAGTGGATGCTCGGCAGTTGTTTGCCAGCAAAAAATGGAAACAGGCAGTAGCCCTGATGCAAAAATATCAGGATGACTGTAGCCTGGATTTGGAGTTCTGACATGAACGATTATATGGATAAATTTCTGGGGCTGCTGGAGGGCGATCAATACGGTATTCTGCGAATTTTCAGCATTGTTTTTGCGGCCCTGTTACTGGATTTTATTCAAAAACGTATATTGAAAAAGCTTTACCAGCGTCTGCAGTCCACACGCACTCAGTGGGATGATGCTCTTGTTCATGCTCTGCAAACCCCCCTGACGCTATTGATCTGGATAATAGGTTTTTCCCTGTGCCTGGATGTCATGAAGTTACCTGCCAGTTCAGAGATGCGCCTGGTCGGGGTGATTGTCAGTATTACCTGGGTGTTGATCCGTTTTATCAGTTTTGCTGAAACTAATATCCTCTATCAGCATGAAGTAGCGGGCAAACCACTGGATCGTACTACGGCCAGTGCTATCAGCCAGTTACTGCGTAGCACAATACTAATAACTGCAACCCTGGTGGCTCTGCAAAGTCTCGGCTTTAATATTTCAGCTATTCTTGCCTTTGGCGGCATTGGCGGTATCGCGATAGGTTTTGCAGCCAAAGATCTGCTTGCCAATTTTTTTGGCGGGATGATGCTCTACCTGGATCGGCCTTTTGCGATTGGTGACTGGGTGCGTTCATCCGATCGGGAGATCGAGGGAACGGTTGAAAAAATTGGTTGGCGCACCACTGTTGTTCGTACCTTTGACAAGCGTCCGCTATACGTTCCGAACTCAGTCTTTGCCAGTATTAGTGTGGAGAATCCATCACGCATGACACACCGCAGAATTTATGAAACGATTGGTGTACGTTATGACGATATCAGTGTAATGGCGGATATTATTGGTGAGGTCAAAAGGATGTTAATGGCGCATCCTGATATTGATCAAAGCCAGACCATGATCGTTAATTTCAACAGCTTTGCGCCGTCATCACTGGATTTTTTCATTTATACTTTTACTCGGACCACAGACTGGATAGAATATCATGAGGTCAAACAGGATGTATTATTGAAAGTCAGTGAGATTATCAACGCCCATCAGGCCGAGATCGCTTTTCCCACCTCAACCTTGCATATTCCTGATGAAATAAAATTTAATCAAATACCACAAAAATAAAATTTAATTATGAAAACTGAAGATTATAAGCAACTACTCTCTGAGGCTGATTGCCTGTACACCGCCGAGCAAGTTGGCGCCGCATTGGATAACATGGCCGCCGCGATTACAGAAAAACTTTTCGACCGCAACCCACTGGTTCTCTGTGTTCTGACCGGAGCGATTATCCCAACCGGCTATTTATTGACCCGGCTTAATTTTCCTTTGCAACTGGATTATCTGCATGTCACCCGTTATGCCGATACCACTTCAGGTGGCAAGCTGGACTGGTTGTCAGAGCAGAATTATTCGTTGCAGGGGCGGGATGTGCTGATCGTCGATGATATTCTGGACGAAGGTGTTACGCTCAAAGCCATTGTCGAACACTGTGAAAAGGCCGGAGCCGCCAGCATTTTTTCCGCTGTGCTGGTAGAAAAATGTCATGATCGAAAGACCGGCGTTAAGGCAGATTTTGTCGGCGTGCAGACCGAAGATCGTTACCTGTTCGGTTATGGTATGGATTACAAAGGCTATCTGCGCAACGTCGACGGCATTTTTGCTGTGAAGGGGCTGTAAGCTATGCGCGGGATTGCCATCATCGGCGGCACCGGGCTGACCTCCCTACCGGGTCTGACGATCAACGAGGAGAAGCTTGTTTCTACGCCCTTCGGTGAGACCTCGGCGGCACTGCTCAAGGGCCGTTTAAATGATCAGCCGATTATGTTTCTAGCGCGTCACGGCAGTGGGCACACGATTCCACCGCACAAGGTAAATTACCGTGCCAATATCTGGGCGTTGAAAGAAGCGGGCGCCTATTACATGCTGGCTATTAATGCCGTGGGTGGTATCAACACTTTGCTTAAACCGGCCCAGCTGGTTATTCCTGATCAGATTATTGATTACACCAGTGGTCGCGAGATGACCTATTTTGATAATGATGTCAGTTCTGCACT
>JAADGZ010000088.1 GCA_013152045.1 Gammaproteobacteria bacterium | reverse complement strand
TGCGGGGGATTCTCGCGGTGATAAGAGCTTAGAGTTGAATTGATACAGGGATAAAAAAAGGGGCTCATCTGAGCCCCTTTAATCTCTCTGGGTGTCATTCTCCGCTGCTTGCAGCGAAAACGGTAGGATGGGTAGAGCAAAGCGCGAAGTCCAGTAGGGAAACCCATCAGCACGCGACAACTTAATACCCCGTCAGCTTGCTGCGAGGTAGTTTATTGTTTTTCAAGTTGACTAATTTAAACGTTTAATACGACCTTCAATCACCGCATTGAAGGGTTGTGGCATGGCACTGATGTATTCGATTAGTGCGTCAAGATCATTGCTGCCAATCACACGGTTAGCGCCTGTCGTCAATACCGTATAGTTATCGCCACCGGCGGCGATGAAACTATTGACGGTAATCGAATAGCTGGCAGCCATGTCTAACAGCGTACCATCGGCTTTGCGTACTTCAACGATACGATCATTGCTTGGCCGGGCGTTATCCCAGGTGTAGCTCAGACCCGAAATTTTCAGAATGCGCGGATAAGGCTGACCATCCCATTGCTGGTTTAACAATTGTACAATCTGCGCGCCAGTCAAGTTCATAGTGACCAGATCATTGCCAAATGGCTGCACCGTAAACAGGTCGCCCCAGGTGACATTACCGGCGGGGATGTCGGCACGGATGCCACCTGCATTCATGAAGCTGAAGTCGGTTCCCATCTTGCGGCGTTGAGCATCGGCAATTAGATTGCCCAATGGTGATTCGCCTGCTGCATTTGCGCTACGCGAGATACCCGCTGTTGTGGTGCCGATGACTCTGCTGACCATCGGTGCCACCATGGCTTCTGCTTTGGCAACCATTTTGGCAACATCTTTATCCGGTGACAAACCGGGTTCGATATCGGCATAGGTCGTCACGATGCGGGCTGATTTCTCAACAATATCATGGCTGCGCGGATCAATGGCAACATCGATATCGTCAAAGGCGGTGCCATATGAAAATGCCTGTACGACCAGGATTTTTTTACCATGTGCGTTGGCAATCAAAGCATTGGTAAAAGAATGTGAATGACCTGAAATAACAATATCCACATCATCATCCAGACGATTGACAATGTCGGCAATCGAGCCATTCAGCTTGCCAACTTCGGCATCGGTCGGGCCACCATAATAACGCTGACGGGTACCCTGATGAATGGTAACAATAATGGCATGTACGCCCTGGCGGTGTAATTCAGGGATATAGCTGTTGATGGCATCTGCTTCATCAATAAAGCTCAAACCGGCCACGCCGGTCGGTGTGACTATAGTCGGTGTTTGTTTCAGAACAGCACCGATAAACGCTACCTTCATTCCCTTTATGCGTCTTATGACATAAGGTTTTAACAGTGGTTTTCCAGTTGCGTTATCAATAACATTGGCAGATACATAGGGGAAAACCGCGCCTTCATATTCTTTTTGCAGGAACGGACCAGTTGCATAATTGCCACCATTAATAAGACGCAGCATTTCCTGCTTGCCCTCATCAAACTCATGGTTGCCGAGGGTGCCGATGACATTGCACTTCTGCTGCTGCAAATCATTTTTTCGGTCATGAGACATGGGTTTGCGATCGCCGTCATCATCCGATTTATCGCTCTCGGAGGCCTCGCAATAATCATTGGCCAGCATGTTGAGGAAGCTGATCGAAGGTTCATCCTGCAACAGGGCGGAGACTGGCGGCGAAGCACCTACCTGATCACCCGCATGTACGATGAAGGCGCCATTTTTTGATTTGGCTTCGGCAGCTTCTAGATAAGCGGCTAGTACCGCAGCACTACCTACCGGACGTCCAGCTACTTTGCGGCCGGCTGAAAGATGTCCGTGAAAATCATTAAAGCCGAGAATCTTGAAACGTATCCATGCGGTTGGCTTGCTTTTGTTATTGTGCTCACTATCTAACCAATGCAAAGGCAGGCTTGCAATTTCACGGATACCCGCATCCTGTTCCTGTGTATTATGATGTTCATCATACTGCCGTGATGCGGCAGTGGCCACGCTGCCAATGCCCAATATGAAAGGCAGCATGAAGCCTGCTAAGAGTGTTTTTCTACTGATGTTCATGGTTTTCGTTACTCCCGAAGTGGTTTAATGGTCAAATCATGACAGGTGTAATTGTTGGTTTATGTCCTTACAGCAATGTGTCAATAGAATTAACCTTTTATGAATGTGTGAACATTATTAGAATGATGAAATTATTGGCCAAAGAAACAGCACTATTTTAAAGTTGTTGCTGTTCAAAAAGTTAATGAAGATTCGGAGGCTGTTTGATTTCGTGGTGTTGTGCGCTGAGTCAACATATGTATTGCATATTGATGTTAGAAGAAATGAACAGGGCAAACGGTTTTGTTGGACGAGGAACTCGTCGCTCTTAATTGGTTTGTGATGGTTAAATCGGTCACTATAAATTTTAGCCAGATCAACGCCGGTCAGTGATGAGGCGCAGGCCGGTCTTGCTTATGTGCCCACCCCGCTATGTATTTGATTGGGTGTTTCAGGATTATTTAAAGGGATGAAATATAAGTGAAAATACTCATAGCCGATGATCATGCCCTGTTCCGGCAAGGCATGATCTACATACTTGGCGAGATGGATCGGGAGACTGAGGTTCTGCAAGCATCCACTTCCAGGCAGGCTATTCAGCTGGCCAGAGACAATCTTGATCTGGCCTTGATTCTGATGGATTTACGCATGCCTGACATGGATGGTGTGGATGCTATGCGGGTTATTTTAAATAGTGTTTCAACTGTGCCGGTGGTTATATTAACGGCTTCTGAACGCCTGACGGACATGAAACAGGCGCTGGATGCGGGGGCAATGGGATATGTTGCTAAAAGTGTCGCTCCTGCGATTATGATTCGTGCGCTACAACTGGTGCTTTCCGGCGGACTTTACATTCCTCCGGCGCTGGTGCAATGCGGTGAGCATACCGATCTGTCGGGTCTCGCCCGTAGCAGGCTAACACCCCGGCAAACTGAGGTTCTATGCTTGCTGGTGGATGGGCAGGCGAACAAGGAAATAGCCCGCTACCTGAAACTTTCCGAGGCGACGGTGAAGGCACACATATCCTCAATTTTTAAGGTTTTGAATGTCAGCAATCGAACCCAAGCGGCCCTAGTCGCAAAGAAAGCGGGGCTTGGTTTAGTGAGCGAAAATTAAGCAGCATAGCGATGTGTGCTGGGATGGGTGTGATTTGGTGAAGGTACTTATCTTGTGGTTTATCCAGGTTAGGGTTCAGAGATATTTTTAGCGTTGCCGGTGATGGATGGACGAACAGCATGGCGGACGAAGGCGCGAATTTGTGCAGGTTGCAGCGGCTTATGTAACAAGGTGTAACCACTGGCCTTTGCTTCGCGCAAGCGTTCGGGAGCGGTATCTCCGGTAATAATCAAGGCGGGTATTTTCTTGCCGATTTCTTTGCATACTTGACGAATGGCATCGGCGCCATTTTCTCCTCCGCGCAGACGGTAATCGGCGAGAATGACATCGGGTTGTTGTTTTGTTTTTTGTAGCTGTTGTACAGCTTCATCCCCGGATGCGGCAATCATGGGGATGCAGCCCCATTCCTTCAGTGTCTTATCCATTCCTTCCCGGATTTCATCTTCATCATCAATAAACATGACTACGGTTTCCGGTAAGCTATATGAAACAGCAGGAATATGTTCGCTTGTTGTTGTGCTTTCATCAAGTTTCCCCTGGGGCAGGATGACGAAAAATTTTGAACCTTTGCCTACTTCGGATTCAAGGTTTATTTCATGACCCAAAAGCGTGCTTACCCGGCGTACAATGGCTAAGCCCAGCCCCAGTCCTTTAGCGCGATCACGCTCGGTGTTCGCGAGCTGATGGAATTCTTGAAAGATTTCCTGTTGCCTGGTTAACGGAATACCAATGCCCGTGTCGGCTATCTCGATTCGGATCTGTTTGTCATCGGTTGAGCGGCTGTATTCAACGGCCTGAATGCTAATGCCGCCTTCATGAGTATAGCGGATGGCATTGACTAATAAATTTCGCAAGATGATTTCAAGTAAGGCGGGGTCACTGACAACCACGGCTTCAGTTGCTTTGTACTGTAGATAAAGGCCTTTTTCTTTTGCTTCTGACTCAAACTCGGGGATTAGTCGTTCGAGCATGGTCTGCAGTGAGAAGGCGCGCAGTTCGGCCTCTACGATACCGGCATCGAGTCTTGAAATATCCAGCAGGGTATTGAGTAAACCGGCTAGCGCAGTTTGTGAATGATTAATCTTGCAGATCAAATCCCGTTGTTTTTGTTTATCATTCTCTGTATCGAGCAGAGCGATAAACAAACTCAGAGCGTGCAGCGGTTGGCGAAGATCATGGCTGGCAGCGGCAAGAAATTTTGATTTTGCGCTATTAGCATCTTCTGCGGCCTGTTTTTGTTGCTTGAGTTGTTCGATGAGATCGAGATTTTCAAAACGCAGACGAATCGCAGCAATAACGGATTTATGCGTGTTATGGGCGATTTTTGTTGCGATGCCGAGGAAGACCAGTAACAGGAATGCCAGGCCATTGTATTCCATACTGCCTTCCATCAGTAGGCGAATGTCGGTGATAAGGATGGCCGGCAGGGCGAAGGCATAATAGCTGGGTAAATGGTAGGCGGTGACAATCAGCGTGGCAATGGTCAGGCCGATAGTGATGGTTAGCAGAAATACTTCATTGGCGACTGCGTTGGGAGTAAAAAACAGCAGGTTGGCGCAGCCCCATAATGTTCCAGACATCAGCGAGGTGATGGCGTAAATTCGACTCCATGAATGGGGCGAGCGGAGATTGCCTTTTTTTTTCAGATAGGAAGAAACAACGAGGTAGCGAATGCCGGCAATGCTGATGCCGGCCATGGTCCAGATGAGCAGCAGCGTATGATCGGCAAGTGGCCATAAAACAAATAAAGCCACGCTTGGCATTAGCGCCAGGTTGATAATAATATTGGTTTGATTTTGAAATATGAAGTCAATGGCGTGAGCATAGATTTGCTCATTCATGCTATGGGAAAAGGCTGTCCCGGATGAGGCCTGCGCCAGGGCCGGTTCTGTTGCCTGATCATCCCGTCGGCGCTGGTTGATGGCGGGCTGCTGCGGAGCCTTGGCTGGAGACCTGTTTGAATTGTGGTGACGTTGTTCCATAACGGCCATCCCGATTATTTTGCAAGGGACAAGATTAGCCTATAAAGATTGGATTTGGCAAAAATGTTTTTTATGTGATTCACTTTTGCAGCAAAGCTTCAAACTCTTCGATTTGGCGAATGGGTGCCTGGCACTGCTGGCCGTGACAGACATAGGCGATGACGCCTGCGGGGTGAGTTGGGCGTTGTTTTAATGCAGGTAGTTGAATATGGCTATTGTCGGGAATGGCGAGACAAAGAATATGGGGGGTATAGTAATCGTTCGCTTTTTCTTGCCATGTCTGTATCGTTTGTTGCTCTCCGCGAATAACAATGCAGGTGGGTGGAAAGCAGTAATCTTCCAGGGCATGCAGCAGCGCGCAATGGGCATAGGGAAGTTGACGAATATTCTGCCAGGCGTAGCGCAGAACATTTTCGCTGATATCGAGGTAGTGATTATTTGCTAATAGGTGACCAAGTCGGCCAAAGACGTTGGCGGCAACGGCATTACCTGAGGGTATGGCTTCGTCCTGCAGGGGTTTGGGTCGATGGATGAGTGCTTCATGATCATCGGCGGTAAAATAGAAGCCACCCTGTTGTCGATCATAAAAATGTTCAACGACAATCTCGGCTAATTCCAGCAGCCAGCGCATATCCTGATCGCGCCATTGAGCTTGTAACAGCTCCAGCAAGCCGTCCATGAGAAATACATAGTCATCTAGATAAGCGGATAATTGCGCATGATGACCCATGCAGGATACTCGCAGGCGTTGATCGATATAAAGCCGCTGATAAATGAAGTCCGCTGATTTTTGTGCCGAAGCAATCAAATCCGGGCGTTGTAAGCGTCGCCCGGCGCTGGCCATGCCTTTTATCATCAGACCGTTCCAGGCGGTAAGAATTTTTTTGTCGAGTGCCGGCGGGGTTCGTTGTTGCCGTTGGTCGAACAGTTTTTTGCGTGCGCTATCAAGATGAATCTGTGCCGTTTCTGTTTTGACATTCAACTTTTGGGCCGCCAGCTCGATGTCGGCAACGATGTTCAGGTGCCACTGGCCGTCAAAGTTGGCAGCTTGTGTCAATCCGTAGATGATTTCGCTGACCGCGTATTCCTCATTATTCAGAATTGAGCGTATTTGTGTGGGGGTCCAGGTATAGAAGCGGCCTTCTGCGCCTTCACTGTCAGCATCCAGGGTAGACCAGTAGCCGCCTTCGGCTGACTGCATTTCCCGTATTACCCAGTCTGCGGTTTGGGCGGCGATCTGGCGGAAAAAAACACTCTCAAAGGCGCAGCCTGCATCAGCATACAAGCCAATCAGAGAAGCGTTGTCATAAAGCATCTTCTCAAAATGCGGTATGATCCATTTTTCATCTACGCAATAACGGTAGAAACCAGCACCAAGCTGATCATAGAGGCCGCCTTCCGCCATGGCGTGCAGGTTCAGTTCCAGCATTTTTCGAAGATTCTGATCTTCGTACGAGTCTGTCCGGGTTGCGGCCCAGTGGCGCAGCAGACGTTGAAGATTAGTCGGCTGTGGGAACTTGGGTGCCTGACCAAAACCGCCGTAAGCGTGATCGAAATGGGCGGCCAGCTCCTGCCGGGCCTGATCCAGGGGCAGGCTGTCGAGCGTGCTTGCGGTAATGGGAGCAGGCGGATTCAGGTTGGCCAGGGCTTCGTGCAGTGCCTGATTCTGTTCGTGGATGGCGTCTGGGTGAGCGTGATAGAATTCGGCTATGTGTTGCAATACCTCCGGAAATGAAGGCATGTTGTGGCGTGCTTGATTGGGAAAATAGGTGCCGGCGAAAAAAGGTGTATGATCCTCGGGGTTCAAAAAGATGGTCAGCGGCCAGCCGCCTGCGCGTTGGTTGAGGATCTGGTGCGCGGTCTGATAAATTTTGTCGAGATCCGGGCGTTGTTCACGATCTACCTTGATATTGATAAAAAGATCATTCATGAGTTTGGCGATGGTGGGATCGGCAAAGGATTCATGGGCCATCACATGACACCAGTGGCAGGCTGAATAACCGATTGAGAGCAGGATGGGTTTGTCGAGTTTTTTTGCCAGTGCCAGTGCGGCTGGGTTCCAAGGGTGCCAGTCTACTGGATTATGAGCATGTTGCAGCAGGTAGGGACTGGTTTCATCGGCAAGCCGATTTGCTTTTTTGGTTGTCATGATAGCTTAGGTTTTTATAAATAAAGTGGGTGCTCAGATACCGGTGGGTACTATCACGCACTATAAGGCAAGAAAATTCCAATTGAATCTTTGATTTGCTGGCATCGTGGTCAAACTTTCCTTGTCTGCTACAGAAATTGTGGCGTAGGAATAATAGTCAGGAAGGCCAATGAACAATAACGTAAACCCTGAATGTGACATACTTTACCCTTAATTTAGATTTTGGGTAGACGGAATTAATCGGATTCTCCTGCGCGGGGAATCCGAGCCGGTATCTGTAAATGAATATATCTGTTAAATATTTTAAATATTAAAGGATTCGAAAAAAATAGTGAAAGCTGCCATCTTGCCTGAATTACGGCTGAAGAAAAATGAAGAACGACGGCTGCGTGCCGGTCACCTCTGGGTTTACAGTAATGAGGTGGATACGGCGGTGACGCCATTGAAATCCCTACAGGCGGGTCAACAGGTGAAAGTCTGCGATCAGCGGGGCAATACGCTGGGATTTGCCTGTGTTAATCCCAATACCCTGATTTGCGCACGTTTATATAGCTTTGGTCGACATCCGCAACTCGATGCTGGATTAATACGCGAGCGCCTGGCTACCGCGCTGGCTTGGCGTGAGGGGTATTTCGATGAACCCTGCTATCGCTGGGTTTATGGTGAAAGTGATGGTCTGCCGGGACTGGTGGTCGATCGTTATTTTGATGTGCTAGTGGTGCAGATTACCAGCGCCGGGATGGAATGTTTGAAAGAAGCCATACTGGAAGCCTTAACGGGCTTAGTGAAGACCGGAGTGTTGCTGTTGAAAAACGATACCCCGGCACGCGAACTGGAAGGACTCAGCAGTTATACTGAAACGGTCGTTGGTACCTTGCCGGACAGTATTGCGGTGGTTGAGAATCAGGTGCGTTTTGAGGTTCCCTTGGCCAAGGGACAAAAAACTGGCTGGTATTATGATCACCGCCTCAACCGGCAGCGCCTGTCCACCTATGCAAAGGGCAAGCGTATTCTCGATGTTTTCAGCTATGTGGGAGCCTGGGGTATTCAGGCACTGAATGCGGGGGCGCAAAGCCTGTTTTGTGTGGATGCATCGAAAACTTTTCTGCAGGTCGCGCTGCAGAATGCGCAACAAAACGGCCATGCTGATGTTATTGAGACGCAGGCGGGGGATGCCTTTGATGTGCTGAAACAGTTGCAGGCGGATAATCATCGTTTTGACATCGTTATCCTGGATCCGCCAGCGTTCATAAAACGGCGTAAGGATATGCGCGAGGGCACTCAGGCTTATCAGCGTATTAATCGCCTGGCGATGAAGTTGCTGGAAACGGGGGGGCTGTTAGTGTCAGCTTCCTGTTCTCACCATCTGTCTAGCGGGCAATTGGAGAGTGAAATTCGCAAGGCGGCAATGAAAAATCGTCAGTCCCTGCAGATTATTGAACAGGGACACCAGGGACCGGATCATCCGCGTCACCCGGCTATGCCGGAAACCGAATATCTAAAAGCCTTTTTCTGCCGCTTGTTGCCAGGATATTGATTTTGTTTGTGTTCAAATAGTGGATGTTTTTCATTTTTTTGCGGGTTGTTGATAGGAGAGTCTGAGAAGTGACAATGGTAGTTGATTTTGATCCGGTTGCGGCTTCAGTCTTTGGCCTGAAAATTCACTGGTATGGGCTGATGTATTTGCTCGCTTTTCTGTCGGCCTGGAAGCTGGGACGGGTGCGTGCGGCAAAACCAGGGTCGGACTGGACTGCGGAGCAAATGGATGATCTGTTGTTCTATGCCGGGCTGGGGGTGATTCTCGGTGGGCGTATCGGTTATGTCCTGTTTTACAATTTTCCGGCTTTTGCCGAAGATCCGTTGTTGCTGTTCAAAATCTGGCAGGGGGGCATGTCTTTCCATGGCGGTTTTCTTGGGGTAATGCTGGCCTCCTGGTTTTTTGCACGCAAATATCACAAGGTTTATTTTTCCGTAATGGACTTTGCTGCGCCACTGGTGCCTATTGGTTTGGGTGCCGGGCGTATCGGTAACCTGATCAATGGTGAACTCTGGGGCAAGCCCACGGATCTGCCCTGGGGGATGATTTTTCCTGCTGCCGGAAATATTCCCCGTCATCCTTCGCCGCTGTATGAGGCCTTTTTCGAAGGATTTGTGCTGTTTATCATCGTCTGGTGGTTTTCTTCCCGGCCGCGCCCGGTAATGGCCGTATCGGGTGTGTTTGCCCTGTGTTACGGTATTTTCCGCTTTGCCGTCGAGTTTGTTCGCCTGCCGGATATCCAGCTCGGCTATCTGGCCTGGGGCTGGTTGACCATGGGTCAAATCCTGTCCCTGCCACTGATTCTGACCGGTATTATTCTGTTGATCCTGGCTTATCGGAAATCAGCCGAAACCCAAAGTTGAAAAATGCGGCATAAAAAACACTTTAATGCCTCTGGTCAGGCGGGTATATTGGCCTAAATAAGAATGTGAGTGTTTTATAAATAAGGGGATGGCAAATGCGGTTTTTTCAGCGATTAATCCTGCTGTTATTGCTGGGATTTTTTTTACAGAATGCTGCGCTAGCAGTGGAATTACGTGGTTTTATTCTGGCAGAACGCAGTCATAATAGTTTAGGGCGAGTGAATGAGGCGGTACTGGATAATCTGAAAAAAAATGGCTTTGAAGTTCTGGGTGATTATAGTCCTGAAGACGGCGTCAATATTTTTATTATTACCAGCCCCGCCTTGAAAAGAGCCGCAGCAAAAAGTGAGTTCGGTGGTTTTGGTGCGGTAATCAAGGTTTCGGTTGCCCGGGTTACGTTGAAGAATGGGCGTAAGGAAATACAGGTCGCCTATAATAATCCTGAATATATGGCGCTGGCCTATCGGCTGGGTAAGCGTCTGACATCGGTCAAGGCTAAACTGAAAAAAACGTTAGGAGCGGTGGAAGAGTTTGGTGGTGCAGTGGATGAGGATACTCTGCCCGATTATACCTATACTATCGGTCTGGAAGGTTTTGGCGGTTTTTTTGAACTGGCCACGTTTGACAGTTACCGTGATGCGGTAAAAAAGGTTGAAAATAATCTAGCCAAAGGCCGCTTTGGTATCTCCCAGGTTTTTCGGGTGGATATCCCAGGTAAAAAACAAACCCTGTTTGGCTTGGGCATGAAAGCCAAGGTAAAAGAACACCGGTTTATCAATGACAAGTATGTCATGGATATTATTGACTACCAGCAGCCTCGACGTTATCCCCATCTACCCTATGAGATACTCGTGATCGATAATCGTGTGATCGCCATGCATCCGCATTTTCGTATTGCCATCGATTTTCCAGATCTACACATGTTCGGTGAACATGGTTTTGGCCGCCTGATCCAGTTGCCTTATGATTATGAGGAATATGTCACCCGCGCCATCGGCGGACCGTGGCCGCCAGAAGATGACTGGTAAAATCTTTATTCAAAACGCTGTCTGCAGGAACTCTGAGTGAAGCAATACCTGGAACTGATGCGTCATGTTAAACAACATGGCGTGAGAAAAGAAGATCGTACCGGTACTGGTACGATCAGTGTTTTCGGCTATCAGATGCGTTTTGATCTTGGTGCCGGTTTTCCCCTGGTAACGACCAAGAAACTGCATCTGCGATCGATTATTCACGAGTTGCTCTGGTTTCTCAGCGGTGACACCAATATAAAATATTTGCAAGACAACGGCGTCAAAATCTGGGATGAATGGGCCGATGAACAGGGTGATCTGGGGCCGGTTTATGGCTCACAGTGGCGTTCATGGCCGACCGCCGATGGTCGTCATATTGATCAGATCAGTCGGCTTATTGAACAGATCAAAAACAATCCGGATTCGCGCCGCCTGATTGTCAGCGCCTGGAACGTGGCCGAGATTGAAAACATGGCATTGCCGCCTTGTCATGCTTTTTTCCAGTTCTACGTTGCTGAAGGCAAGTTATCCTGTCAGCTTTATCAGCGCAGTGCGGATATTTTTCTTGGCGTGCCATTCAACATTGCTTCCTATGCCCTGCTGACCATGATGGTGGCCCAGGTTTGTGGGCTTAAAGTCGGTGATTTCGTTCATACCCTGGGTGATGCGCACCTGTATTCCAACCACCTGCAACAGGCGGACGAGCAGTTGTCACGTACAGCCTATGCGCTGCCACAGATGAAAATTAATCCAGAGGTAAAAGACATCTTTGATTTTACGTTTGAAGACTTCGAGCTACAAAATTATCAATGCCATCCGCACATCAAGGCAGCCGTGGCAGTTTAGGCAAAACCTTTGCTTTCCTGAATAACACAAACGCGCAAAGATTATTATGTCGAATCATATCCTGCATGTTTTTTTCATAAAACTTTGCGTCTTTGCGTCTTTGCGTTTGATTTAATAAATAGTTATGAGTGCGAATTCTCCCCTTATTTCCATCATTGCCGCGATGACCGATGATCGGGTTATCGGTATCAACAATAGCCTGCCCTGGAAACTGCCCAGCGATATGAAATGGTTTCGTCGGCAAACCTTGGGCAAACCCATTCTCATGGGTCGCAAAACCTTTGAGTCCTTCGGTGCCAGGCCGTTGCCGGAGCGTCGCAATATTGTCGTCACCCGTGATCAGGCTTATCAGGCCGAAGGTGCGCTGGTGGTGCATTCTATTGATGAGGCCTTGCAGGCAGCAGGGGATGTAGATGAAATTATGATCATCGGCGGCGCATCATTCTACGCACAAATGTTGCCGCAGGCGCAGCGCATGTATCTGACTAAGGTGCATACTGAAGTAACCGGCGATGCCTGGTTTCCTGAATTTGATGAGTCGCAATGGCGGCAGCT
>JAADGZ010000156.1 GCA_013152045.1 Gammaproteobacteria bacterium | reverse complement strand
TGGTTGGCCAAGCAACTGGCGCGCCTGGCTTCGGTCGCGGCAAAAGATGTCAGTTACGCGGGTCTAAAAGATCGCCAGGCGGTGACCACACAATGGTTCAGTGTGCGTCTGGCAGGCAGGGATGAGCCGGACTGGACAACCTTGAATGATGACAATATTCAGGTGCTTCAGGTTCATCGACATCAACGCAAATTACGCCGTGGCGCACTGAAAGGGAATCGCTTTGAACTTTTGATCAGAGAGCTTGCCTGTGAACCGGCCTGGCTTGAAGCCCGGCTTGAAACAATAAAACAGCAGGGCGTGCCCAATTATTTCGGCGAACAGCGTTTTGGTATCGAGGGATCAAACCTGGAGCGAGCGCAGGCCATGTTTGAGGGCAAGCGTATCAAATCACGTCACCAGCGCAGCCTGTATCTTTCCGCCGCGCGTTCGCAATTATTCAACCATATTCTCTCGCAACGGGTAGAACAACAGAGCTGGAATCAGGCGATGGCCGGTGACGCCATGTTGCTGGCCGGATCTAACAGTTACTTTACGATTGATATGGTTGATGACGAAATCCGACAGCGGGTGGAGACGTTTGATATTCATCCCAGCGGTATTCTCTGGGGGCGGGGGCGGAGTGAGACCCGAGCTGAAGCAGCGAAAATGGAAGCGGATCTGGTGGAGCAATTTCCCCTGTTCAGTGAAGGGCTGGAAAAAGCCGGACTGAAAGCTGCCCGCCGTGCTCTGCGTGTACGCCCAGAAAAACTGGAATGGACATACCGGTCGGCGCAACAGCAATTAGCGTTGAGTTTTGAGCTGCCTGCGGGCGCTTATGCGACGGTAGTGTTGCGTGAACTTGTCTCAGCTGGTTGTGAATAACGCAGAGAATTTTAATCTCCGTTGGGTTTAATTCCCCGCTGCTTGCAGCGAAAAACGGTAGGATGGGTAGAGCAAAGCGAAACCCATCAGCGGATTAGAACTTAATACCCCGCCTGCTTGCAGCGAAAAACGGTAGGATGGGTAGAGCGAAGCGAAACCCATGCAAATGAGCCTGCCGATGGGTTTCGCTTTGCTCTACCCATCCTACAACTTATTCCTACAGCTTTCGTTATTCATTATTAACCTTTGCGTTGAATAAGCAGGTTAGTTTTTCCTTCTCAACAGCACATAAATCGCACCGGTGCCGCCGTCCACTTGTCGTGCGGAGCTGAAGGCCAGTATATCATCGCGCTGACGCAGCCAGTGATTGACGTATTGTTTCAAAATGGGCCGTTTACCCTGCGAGCCGTGGCCTTTGCCGTGAATGATGCGCACGCAACGCAGGCTGTAGCTGTGACAGAAATAAAGGAACTCAACAATAGCTTCACGAGCTTCCACCTTGGTGCGTCCATGCAGATCGAGTTCTGCCTCGGTGCTGAATTCCCCGCGCCTGAGTTTTTTCAGGGTTCGCTGCGGGATGCCGTTGCGTACGAACAAGAGTTCCTCGCCGATTTCCATATCCGCTGGATCGACCGGATCAGACAACATGTCCACCAGTACCTGCCGGTTGTCTTTTTCCTGTTGTAGCGGGCGGGGCCGAGGGCGTTTTTTTACTGGCATTACGCGGGGTTCAATATTCAATTTGCGTGTGCCAGCGATGCTTTGTTGAAACAGCTCGCGATCCTGCTCTGAAATATAATTCTTTTTTTTCATTATTACGGGCAATACTGCTGAGTGACATTAAAAGTAGATAATGGCGCAGATTGGGAGTAGAAGCAAAACACATTGCTATCTATTTCAGCAGAAATAAACGTAGGTCCGGGTTTGAGCATTTTTCTTCCGAGTCAGGCACACGGCTGTGTGCATCGACATCACGGTCCACGTAAACTATAGTCTGTTTCGGGGCCGCTTATTTCTGTAATTTCAGCGTTACCGCATAAATATAATAAGGTTTTTATCGTTAAGCAGCCCGCGTCCGGCTGAGCATTTTCCTGGAATTATGATGCCTTGCCGCCCATTACACTCAAGAAGCTCGGAACGCATTGAGCGGTGTTTTTATGAATGGATTTATCAGGAATGGATTGCCTCTCTTTGTTCTTCTATTGCTAGTAGCCTGCAGTAGTGACAGTCAAAATCCCCTTCGAATTGGCAGTAATCAATGGATAGGTTATGAGCCGGTGTACCTTGCCCGGCAACTGGGTTATTTAAGCGAGAAGGATGTCTGGCTGGTTGAAATGCGTTCGGCTTCTCAGGTGCTGGATCTTCTGGCCAGTGGTAATCTTGAAGGCGGCATGCTTACCCTCGATGAAGCCCTGACCGCTGTTCAGCGTGGCGTGCCCCTGGAAGTGGTTGCGGTTATGGATATTTCCAAGGGTGCGGATGTTCTTCTGGCGCGCCCAAATCTTGAACTGAAGGATCTGAAGGGCCGACGCATCGGCGTTGAAAACACGGCAGTGGGTGCGATGCTGCTAGAAGAGGCATTGAAGGCCGCGGGATTGAAAGTTGCCGATGTTAAGCTTGTGCCGTTGGAAGTGAGTGAGCATGAGGCCGCTTATCTACAGGGTAAGGTTGATGCTGTAGTCACGTTTGAGCCAACGCGTACGCGGCTGCTTAAACAGGGAGCCAGACAGATTTTTGACAGCTCACGCATCCCCAATCAGATTATCGATGTGCTGGTGGTGCGTAGCGATCTGGGCAACGGTGAGCGTGAGCGGCAGATACGAACGCTGGTGAGTGCTTATTTCAAGGCGCTAGATTACATGCACTTGCATATGCAGAAGGCGGTGGAGCGGATTGCTCCACGGCTGCATCTTTCAACCGATGAAGTTCTCAATTCATACAAAGGTATCCAGCTAGCCAGCCTTGAGATGAACCGAAATTTTCTCATGCATGACAAACTGAACAAGCTGGCAGGGCGTCTTTTGAAACTGATGCTGGACAGCTCCTTGATCGATCATCGTGTCGAATATCGTTTGGCGAATCCACAATACTTGCCGGATAAAAAATAGATGCCTTCGTTGAGGTCCATTAATTTACGCTTCTGGCTCCCATTTTTAATGTTGTTGAGCGTGCTTGTGGTGCAGGGTTTTGTCTTGAGTCTGGCATACAGGGAGATAAATTATAAAGTGCAGCAGGATGGTGCAGACAAGGCCCGGCTTTATACCCAACAGTTAAAAAGCATCGCCAGCGAGTTGTCGACCGGGCTTAGTTTAGAGATAGTCGGTGATTTATATGCTAATTATTTTGCTGATGTACATATTGAAACTTTGTTGCTGATTGATGAGACCGAGCATGTATTGATTGCGAACCATGCAGTTTTTGAGGGTAGGTTGATCAATCAGGTATTGCCGCCGAAATTGTCAATGGCGGCGGTTGAAAAGGCTCTGCAGGGGAGAACAACAGTAATGACGGATGCTGAGCATGAGCATATTGTTAGCTATTCACCGGTTCGTTTGGGTACCAAAGCGGGTCAGTTACGCAAGGCACGTATGGGTGTTCTGATCCTTGATTATGATTACAGTCGCGAGCGTAAGGCTATCCTTGTGGCCGTGTTTAACCAGACCGGACTTGAGATAGCTCTGATGACTCTGGCGATGCTGTTTTTGTTTGTGCTGATACATTATTACGCCGTACGCCCTTTGCGCAGTTTAATACAAGCTTCCCGGCAGTTGGCCGAGGGGGAATTTGGTGCTCGCATACAGGTGGCTGGGCGCGGAGAAATTGCCGTGCTAGCGAGAGAATTTAACCATATGGCAGCTAAGGTGGAGCAAGCGTTGAATGCGGTTCAGGAACGTGAGCGTTTTCTTCATATCACATTGAAATCTATTGGTGACGCGGTCATTGTTACCGACCCTTTGGCTCGGGTGCTGCAGTTAAATCCGGTGGCCGAAGAACTGACCGGCTGGTGTAATGAGGAGGTACAGAATAAACCGCTTGCCGAGGTATTCCCGATTTTTAATGCGTTCACGCATGAGAAAACAAAAGATCCTGTGGGTCGGGTTCTTGAGGAAGGTGTGGTGGTCGGTCTGGCCAATCACACCGTATTGCGTTCGCGGAAGGGCAAGGAATACCAAATTGCCGACAGTGCAGCGCCGATCAAGAATGAAGACGGTGAGATTCTGGGCGTTATTCTGGTATTCCGTGATGTTACCCAACAATACCAGACTGAAGAGGCTCTGCGCCGCTCGCAGAAAATGGATGCTATCGGTCAGCTTTCCGGTGGCATTGCGCATGATTTTAACAATCGGCTTGGGGTCATTATTGGTTACCTGGATTTTCTGAAAAATTATCTTGCGGACGATGAAAAACCACGCCGTTGGGTAGATACCGCTGCGAATGCCACTCTGCGCTGTATAGATTTAACCCGTCAATTATTGACGTTTTCTCGCCACCAAAGCGGGGAAACAAAGGTGGTGAATATTAATGATGAACTAAAAGAGTTAGAGACCATGATTTCCCGCTCGGTAACGCCTGAAGTGAAGGTGACATATTTCTTGGCCGAGGATCTCTGGTTGACTGAGACGGATCCCGGCGAACTTCAGGATACTATTTTGAATTTGGCCATTAATGCCCGTGACGCCATGCCTAATGGTGGTAATTTATTTATTGAGACCAGTAACAAATGCCTCGATGCCGATTATGCTGTTTTGAACCCCGATGTCGAAGCTGGAGATTATGTGCAGTTGATGTTGAGTGATACCGGCATTGGTATGAACAGGGATACGCTGGAACATATTTTCGAACCGTTTTTTACCACCAAGCCCAAGGGGCAGGGAACAGGCCTGGGTATGGCGATGGTTTATGGTTTTGTTAAACGATACGCGGGTCATATCAAGATTTATTCAGAGCCTGGTGTGGGGACCAGTATGCGATTGTATTTGCCACGTTCCACTACTCGTGAATCTGTTGATATAGTAAAGAGTGAGCACGAGTCTGAATTGCCCACGGGTAGTGAGACCATTTTGATCGTCGATGATGAAGTTGATCTGCTGCAACTGGCTGAATACTATTTGAATGAGCTGGGTTATCGCACCTACCTTGCTGAGAATGCAGCGCAGGCTTTAGAAATACTGGCGCAAGAAAAAGGCATCGATTTATTGTTCAGTGATGTGGTCATGCCCGGTGGTATGAATGGTTATGAACTGGCACAGCAGGCCACTCAACACTACCCCAGGCTTAAAATATTGCTGAGTTCGGGGTTTACCTCAAAAACCTTTTCGCATAATGGTTTTGCTCGCTTTGCCGCGCATCTTTTGAGTAAACCTTATCGCAAGGCAGATCTGGCGCGTCGCATTCGACGGGTGCTTGATGAGGCATCAAGTTCATGAAGTTGCTTACTCGTATTTGATGAGCAGCTTGAAATAAAAACCTTTCAAAATACATGCTGACTAAAGCAGTATCATTTTTTATCTATTGATATATGTCCACGAACTCTTTGCGGTTAATCCCGGTTTAGTTTGCGGTATTTGTTGAAGCGCTTGCTTATTGTTTGTTTCCCTGATAGACCTTGTTTATGGACTTACTTTTAATCTTCTCTATTTATCAATCCGACCTAGTTTTGTAAAGGGATATCAGAACTTGGACTCAGAACCATGAAGCTGACTCACCGTGTTTTTTTACTTATTCTGGTCATTATCTCGTTGAGTAGCCTGGCAAACTTTCTGTTGACCCAATATCAGGAAGAGGCTCTGCACACCAATTCAGAAAAAATGCTGGCGCAAACGCTTGTTCAATCCTTGCATGATGCTCTGGTGCAGGATGTGCTTGAGGGTAATAAGTTACGGGTAAGTAATTTGTTACGAAATTTAAAGGAACATGATAATCCAATTGAGTTTCTTTATGTAACAAGTAATGGCGGCGGGGTTTTTGCGCATTCTTTTGAACAAGAATTTCCTGCTTATCTTCATCATCAAAAAAATAGTGCCGAGGAACTATCGGGTATTCATCTGGAGCACAAATATCAGACTAAAAATGGTCTTATCTATGAGTACATTGAAGTCCTGATTCCTGGTCGGGATACCATATTACATATCGGTCTTAATCAATCTGAAATTGCAGAAAAACTGGCAAAAAATAGCGAATATATATTAATGATGAGTGTCCTTATCACACTATGTTCTCTTTTGATCGGTTATGTATGGAGCCAACAGACGACTGCACCGTTGGCCGAGTTTGCTCATCAAATCCAGCGTTTTGGTGCGGGGCAGCGAGTGAATTTTAGTAACCTGAAAAAAGACACCCTGGAAATTCATCAGCTGGCAACAGTTTTTCAGGCGGTAAGCGATGAGCGGCACCAGGCATTTTCCCGCTTGCAGGAACGAGAACAAAATCTCACTATTACACTTAACAGTATCGGTGATGCGGTTATTGCTACCGATACAGAGGGGGCTATTACGCGTATAAATCCTGTGGCGGAGACCTTGATCGGATGTTGTGCATCAGAAGCTACAGGTCGTCCGCTGCAGGAAGTCTTCAAGATTATTAATGCCCAGAGCCGCAAACCGGTAGCTAGCCCGGTGGAAAAGGTGCTACGTACTGGCCGGAAGATTGGTCTTGCCAACCATACGCTGTTAATTAGCCTGGATGGCTCAGAATATCAGATTGCCGATAGCGCGGCGCCGATTAAGAATGAACAAGGTGAGATTCTGGGGGTAATTCTGGTGTTCCGTGATGTCACCCAACAATACCAGAGTGAAGAGAGCCTGCGTCGCGCGCAGAAAATGGAGGCTATTGGTCAGCTCTCCGGTGGCATTGCACATGATTTCAATAACCTGCTCGGGATTATCCTCGGTTATCTGGATTTCCTGAAAAATCGTTTTGCCGAAGGTGAAGAGGCAAGCCAGTGGGTAAAAACAGCCAGTAACGCCACCTTGCGCTGTGTGGATCTGACCCGTCAGTTACTAGCTTTTTCGCGTCGTCAGAGTGTGGAAAAGACTGTGCTAAATATTAACAAGGTCTTCAAAGAACTGCAGACCATGATTTCCCGTTCGGTAACCCCTGAAGTGGAGGTCGCGTATTTTCTAGCCGAAGATCTGTGGCTGACTGAGACAGATCCGGGTGAATTTCAGGATGCCATTCTGAATTTGGTAATCAACGCCCGCGACGCCATGCCCAATGGTGGCAGGTTGCTGATCGAAACGAGCAATAAATACCTTGATGCGGATTATATGGTTCTCAACCCTGAAGTTGAAGTCGGGGATTATGTGCAATTGATGTTGAGTGATACGGGTACGGGTATGGATGGGGAGACGCTGGAGCACATTTATGAACCGTTTTTTACCACCAAACCCGAAGGTAAGGGGACAGGGTTGGGGATGGCCATGGTCTATGGTTTTGTTAAACGTTACGACGGTCATATCAAGGTTTATTCGGAGCTTGGCGTAGGCACCACCATGCGCTTATATTTGCCACGTTCGAGCGCCAATGAATCTGTTAACGTGATGAGCAACAGCGATGAGGCTATTTTTCCCAGAGGCAGGGAAACCATTCTGATTGTCGATGATGAAATCGATTTGCTAAAATTGGCTGAACACTATCTGAATGATTTGGGTTATCAGACCCATCTTGCTGAGAATGGACTACAGGCGCTGGAAATATTGGCGAAAGAAGAGGGGGTTGATCTGTTATTCAGTGACGTGGTGATGCCCGGTGGTATGAACGGGTATGAGCTGGCACAACAGGCAACGGAATTTTGGCCTCATATTAAAGTGTTGCTGAGCTCAGGCTTCACCTCAAAAACCCTTGCTCACAATGGTCTAACCCGCTTTGCAGTTCATTTGCTTAGCAAACCTTACCGCAAGGTAGATCTGGCGCAGCGAATTCGACTGGTACTCGATGAGGGGGCGGAAAAAATGGCGTATCGAGCAGATATAAACAGCTCAAAAGATATTCTTATTGGTTGCAGTGTCCTGGTGGTCGATGATGAAGAGGACATTCGAGATCTGTTTAAACTCAACTTGGAAAGGTTGGGTTGCAAGGTCATGCTTGCCTGCAATGGTGATGAGGCTATTGCTCTTTATCGGCAATCTCTGGACGGTGGTGAAGCGATTGAAATCGTTATTCTGGATCTCACCCTTCCCGGCGGCATGGGGGGCAAGGTAATTGCTGACAGCATACGAGGTTTGGATCCACAGGCCAAAATTATAGTCGCAAGTGGTTACACGGAAGCGCCGGAAATGACCCATTATCAGGAACATGGTTTCAGTGCTGCGCTAGAGAAGGATTTCGAGCGTAAAAATATCAGGCAGGTGCTGGAACAGGTGCTGTCATCAAGCGGATAATGTGCAATGTCTGCTATTCATATACCATCGATTCGGATTGGCCGAGCTATCTTTTAATAAAATACCCCGCCAGCTTGCGGCGGGGTATTAAGTCGTAGATGCCATCTGCCCCATCGCTGCGCCATTATTTCTGGTTCCCACGCTCCCGCGTGGGAATCCATACGTCCATCGATACCTTGATTATGATATCCATTCCCACGCAGGAGCGTGGGAACGAGAGAATTCAGCAACCTAGCGTTTTTCGTTGCAAGCAACGGAGATTAAAGTGTCTGATTTGCTGATTTCGAGTATAGTAAGCCTGTCTTCAGGGGGACGCCAAGCATACGTTATTTAAGGGAAGGAGCACTCGTGCAGGTTGGCACTGAGTACGCGAAGCCCAACAAAATGTGGCTGAATAGTTACAAAAATATAAGCTAAGTCTGCCTTGTATTCGCTTTTATGGGCAATAAATACTGATATGCATATTTTGATAAGTAATGACGATGGATTCGAAGCGCCTGGGATCACTGCCCTGGCTCGTGAGCTTGAATCACTGACCCAGATCACGGTTGTCGCACCCGAACGGGATCGTAGCGGCGCTAGCAATTCTCTGACGCTGGAACTCCCTATCCGCGCACGCAAAACGACTAACGGTTTCATCCGTGTTGACGGCACGCCGACTGACTGCGTACATCTGGCGATTACCGGCCTGCTTGAAACGGAGCCAGATATGGTGGTCTCAGGTATTAATGCCGGAGCCAACATGGGGGATGATGTGCTGTATTCTGGCACCGTAGCGGCAGCGATGGAAGGACGTTTCCTTGGCTTGCCGGCTATTGCCATTTCGTTGGCGGGCAATGGGGCTGGCTTTCGGCATTTTGAGACGGCGGCACAGGTGGTGCGGACGCTGATTATGCAATTACAGACTGAGCCGTTGCCACAGGATACCATCCTCAATGTCAATGTTCCTGATTCTCCCTGGGACGAACTCAAAGGTTTTCAGGCTACCCGTCTGGGGCATCGTCACAAGGCGGAGCCAGTAATCCAGGATCAGGATCCGCGCGGACGGACTATTTATTGGGTGGGACCGCCTGGTGCCGAGCAGGATGCGGGGCCGGGGACAGATTTTCATGCTGTGCGTAATGGTTATGTATCGGTGACACCGATTCTGGTTGATTTGACCCATCATGAACGCGTTGAGCCTTTGCAGAACTGGCTGAAGGAGTTGTAAGCTTTGCGTTCAAACAAGCTGGCGGGTATCGGCATGACCTCGCAACGTACCCGCGATCGGCTCATTGCCCGCCTGCGTGAGGAGGGGATTAAAGATGCGCGGGTGCTGGATGTTATGCGCACCACGCCCCGGCATATTTTTGTCGATGAAGCCCTGGCCAGTCGTGCCTATGAGGACACGGCCCTGCCTATTGGCTATGGCCAGACTATTTCCCAACCCTATATTGTTGCCCGTATGAGCGAAGTTCTGCTCGCGGGTGGCCCGCGCAGAAAAGTCCTTGAGATAGGCACCGGATCCGGTTATCAGACCGCCGTCCTGGCGCAATTGGTCGACCAGGTTTATACCGTTGAGCGTATCCCCGAGCTGCATGCGCGGGCAAAAAAATGCTTGGCTGAACTGCAGTTTCGTAATGTGCGTTTTCAGCTCAGTGATGGCAGTTGGGGCTGGCAACAGTATGCCCCCTATGACGGAATCATGGTTACGGCCGCGCCAGAACAGGTGCCGGAGGAGCTGTTGATGCAGTTAGCCGAGGGCGGCCGACTGGTTATTCCTAGTGGTCGTGCTGATGCTCAGCGGCTGCGTTTAATTATTCGTTCTGCTGACAGTTTCAGTGAAACCCTGCTGGACTGGGTCAGTTTTGTTCCGCTTATAAAAGAAAGGAGAGAGTAGTGAGGGTGTTTTCCCGTTTGTTTGAAATGGTTATGCGCTGGGTTGAACATCGTCATGCGCCCTGGTATCTGGCCGGCTTAAGTTTTGCCGAGTCATCTTTTTTTCCGGTACCTCCGGACGTAATGTTGGCGCCGATGGCGCTGGCAAAACCAACGCGCGCCTGGCGTTATGCGTTGCTCACCACACTGGCTTCGGTTGTAGGTGGTATTGCCGGTTACGCTATCGGTATGTTTGCCTTTAATCTGGTTGAACCTTTGTTGCATAGTGCCGGTTACTGGCAACGCTATGAAACAACGCGTGTATGGTTTGATAGCTGGGGGATCTGGGTCGTGCTGATGGCTGGATTTTCGCCCATCCCTTACAAGGTTTTCACCATTAGCTCGGGGGTGGTGGGTATGAGTTTTCTGCCTTTTATTCTGGCCTCATTCGTGGGCCGTGGCGCACGTTTTTTTCTGGTGGCAGGACTGATGGTTTGGGGGGGTGAAAAAATGGAACAGGGCTTACGTCGTTATATTGATCGTATTGGCTGGGTGCTGGTAGTTGCTGTGCTGGTGGCTTGGTTTACCCTGAAAAATTAATGCATCGACGAATGCAAGTTCGCCTGATAGTTTTTGTACTGGCGGCTTTGTTGCTGGCAGCCTGCAGTAGTCGCTTTGTAAGCTATGGTAATGGACGTTATTCAAAAAAATATCAGCAGGCTATACATGTAGTCCGTAAAGGTGAGACTCTATATTCCATTGCCTGGCAACACAGTGTTGATTATCGTAAGGTTGCGGCCTGGAATCATATCTTTCGTCCTTATACAATTTTTCCAGGCCAGAGAATAAAACTGGTAGCCAATCAGGAAAAAAAATATGCACCTAAAACAAAAACTAAGGTAGTATCTAAACATCAGACTGTGACGCGCAGCAGACATAAATACCCTATAGCGTTACAGAAAAAGAATAAAAACAAGCATACAAAAATAAAATGGCGTTGGCCCACCGATGGAACAATCATCAGTCGTTACTCAGACAAGGATCCCGGCAAAAAAGGTCTGGATATAAAAGGCCGCATGGGGCAGCCGATATATGCCGCTGCAAGTGGCGAAGTCGTCTACAGTGGCAATGGTTTGCGTGGCTATGGAAACCTTATTATTATCAAGCATAATGATGTTTACTTTAGTGCGTATGCGCACAATCGTAATTTATTTGTAAAAGAAGCCGAAAAGGTAAAGTTAGGCCAGAAAATTGCCGATATGGGTAATAGTGAGGCCAGCAGGCCAATGTTGCACTTTGAGATTAGACGTAACGGAAAACCTTCTAACCCTTTGCGGTATTTACCAAATAAACGTTAATGAAGGTTTGAATCTGCATCATGGGCAATGACGACAAGCATCCTTTCAACAACGAAAACATGGAGCCAGCCGACGTGGAAGCCGTTTCTGAAGCAATGGAAGATAAAAACGATATTGTTATCCTGAAAGAGGATGAAGCAAACGATACTGAACCTGATACGGATATCGAAGCTGAGATCGATAATAAAAAGAAGGGTGAGAAAATAAAATATCAGGCGGGCAGTATTCCTGACGGACAACTGGACGCTACGCGTTTGTATCTGGGTGAAATTGGTTTTACACCGTTGTTGACGGCGGACGAAGAAAAATACTATTCCCGTCTGGCGTTAAAGGGTGATGAATCCGGTCGCAAGAAAATGATCGAATGCAATCTGCGTCTGGTGGTGAAGATTGCGCGGCGTTATCTTAATCGCGGACTGGCCTTGCTGGATCTGATTGAAGAAGGCAACCTCGGTTTAATTCGGGCGGTAGAAAAATTTGATCCGGAACGCGGCTTTCGTTTTTCAACCTATGCCACCTGGTGGATACGACAGACCATCGAACGTGCGATCATGAATCAGACCCGCACGATTCGTTTACCGATTCATGTGGTCAAAGAAATTAATATTTATCTGCGTGCTGCACGGCACCTTTCCCAAACTCTGGATCATGAACCCAGCGCCGAAGAAATTGCCGAAAAGCTGGATAAGCCCATCGAAGATGTTAAACGTATGCTGGGTTT
>JAADGZ010000130.1:12279-17484 GCA_013152045.1 Gammaproteobacteria bacterium | reverse complement strand
GACATCCGTTCCCAGATCAATACTTAAGAAAAAAGTTAGCTCTCTTGAGAAAGACTGATATGAAATTCTTGGTGTGATAGATCTCTTGCTGACCGGCATCTAACTTAATTTACACTGCCCAATAAACAACCCCACCGCAAGCGGGCGGGGTATTAAGTTGTAATCCGCCGATGGGTTTCCCTACTGGACTTCGCGCTTTGCTCTACCCATCCTACTATTTTTCGCTGCAAGCAGCGGGGAATTAAACCCAACAGAGATTAATCGATTGTGCAGCGCTAAATGAAATGAGGGCAGTTTCTTCATCAATGTTCAGCCAGTTCACTGAGTAATTGTTGTTGCGCGGAAAAGGCTTCCTCACCATTTGCCTGTAAACGGGTGTAGCTGCCATCGGTATTCAGCACCCAGGCATGGGTGTTGTCGCGTAGATAATAATCCAGATGGTGGATGATCTCATCGCTGAGCTTTTTGCTGGCGATCGGAAAAGCTAGTTCAACCCGTTGAAAAAAGTTGCGCTCCATCCAGTCGGCGCTGGAGCAGTAAATTTCCGGTTTGTCGTTATTCTGAAAATACATTACCCGGGTGTGTTCCAGAAAGCGGCCGACGATAGAGCGGACGTGAATATTCTCTGAGATACCCTTGATGCCAGGACGAATACGGCAAATGCCGCGGATGATTAGATCGATTTTCACTCCGGCCATGGAGGCTTTATACAGTGCGCGAACCACTTTTGGTTCGATCAGGGCGTTCATTTTGACAATGATGCGTGCTGGTAAGCCTTTTTTTGCATGTTGTTCTTCACGCTGGATTTTTTCCAGCACTGCCTGATGCATGGTGAAAGGTGAAAGTAGCAGCTTGTTAAGTCGGGATACCTTGCACAGTCCGGTAAGCTGCATGAAAGCCTTATGCACATCTTCCCCTACGGCTTTGTCAGCGGTGAACAGGCCGTAGTCGGTATAAATGCGCGCATTGCGGGGATGGTAGTTACCCGTGCTGAGGTGTGCATATTGTTTCAGACCGGATTCCTCACGTCGAATCACCAGCGCCATTTTGACATGGGTTTTATAGCCGACCACACCGTAAACCACATGCGCGCCAGCTTCCTGTAGGCGGTTGGCGAGGGTGATGTTGTCGGCCTCATCAAAACGGGCGCGGATTTCAATCACCACGGTGACTTCTTTGCTGTTACGTGCGGCTTGCACTAGCGCATCGACGACGACCGATTTAGGGCCGGTGCGGTAAAGTGTTTGTTTGATGGCCAGCACCTGAGGGTCGGTAGAGGCCTGGCGTAGAAAGTCGATAAAGGGCAGAAAGGACTCGAAAGGATGAAATAGTAGAATGTCCTGCTTGCGGATGGCACTGAAAATATCCGGATTGTTGCGCAGTTTGGCGGGCAGGCCGGGGGTGAAGGGTTGAAAGCGCAAATTGGATCTGTCCGGCAAATCACATATCTGCAACAAGCGGTTGAGGTTGACCGGGCCATCGACGCGGTAGAGATCATCTTCTTTGAGATGGAAGGTTTTCAGCAGGAAGTAGATCATCTCGTCAGGACAGTCATCGGCGACTTCCAGGCGTACTACATCGCTGTAACGACGAGATAGGAGTTCTCCCTCCAGCGCATGCAGCAGATCATCAACTTCTTCGGTATCGACAAATAGATCACTGTTACGGGTGATCCGGAACTGGTAGGTGCCGGTAATTTTCATACCATGAAACAAATCGCTGACATACTCATGGATGATGGAAGAGAGAAAGACGTAATCGTTTTTACCGTTACCGGTTTCGCTGGGTGGGAGCTGGATTAGGCGCGGCAGGGAGCGGGGTGCCTGGACCACGGCCATGCCGCTGTCACGACCGAAGGCATCTTTGCCTTGCAATGAAATAATGAAAGACAGGGATTTATTGATAATGCGCGGGAAGGGATGTGCGGGATCCAGTCCCATCGGGGTGAGCATGGGTAACAGGCATTCTTCAAAATAACAATGCAGCCATTTTTCCTGGACGCTACTCCACTCGCTACGACGGATAAAACGGATGTCTTCCTTTTCCAGCAGCGGGAAAAGCTCATGATTGAGTATCCGGTATTGTTTTTCTACAAGTTCAAGAGTTTTTTCACGGATAGCCTTGAGGCTTTCAGCTGCGGATACCTTGTCTGGCGTGTTATGACTGCCTAGTACATCAACTTTTTCTTTTAGCCCTGCTACGCGTATTTCAAAAAATTCATCGAGATTGGTGCTGGAAATACACAAATAGCGTAGGCGTTCGAGCAGCGGTAACTGGTCATCGGTAGAACGCTCCAACACGCGTCGGTTAAACTCAAGCAGGCTAAGTTCACGGTTAATGTAGAGTTCAGGTTGATGCAGGTCGATTTCTTCCACGTAGTCTATCCTTAAATGTGACTAAAATATTATTCTGATATCAATATAGTATTGCAGCTTTGTTATGGGTATTAAAGGCTTAGAATACAAGGGCTTTATAGCCGTATGGGCATAAAAAATGAGGGTGGTGGTTTTTATATCGGTTTATACCGGGGTAAGCGGGGGAAAGGAAAAAAAGCAGATAAAACAGGCCTGCCGAAAGTGGCAGCGGTTGTCATTTTTTCTATTGAACTAGCAATTCAGGAGTTGGCTGCACGTACGATACCCAGACGGCGCATATATAAATTTAGTTCCTGGCGGGCTTTCAATAAACTGTTGTAAGGGCCGAAGACCCCGTATTCACGGGTAAGGAAATACCACTCGTTATTCAAGTTGTAGATGCGTTTTTTTCGAGCCGGAATATCCCCCTGTTCGCCGTAGCGATTCTGTTTTAAAGGTTCGATGGCGTGTTTGTTCATGTTTGCAATTGGTTGCTTTGAGAATTAATTATAGGCGCTGACGGTGCATTTTTCGAGAATGCTGTCGAGAAATATTTGAGCGTTGCCACGATTTTCAAATGGTCCCTTTAATCCCTCGCGGGTGCGCAAATACCAGCCCTGGCGGGTAATATGAATAAAACGCTGTTCATTGCGTCGGGTAGTCGATTTTGTCATTTGCATGGTTTTGTACCGAATAGTTGATAACCAAGTGAAAACAGCGGGTTCAGATTTCTTATTTCTGGTTCCTCTAGGTGCGGTAAAAAAGAATTCCTGCCGTGAAGTTGAAAATTTTTTTTCGCATTCTGATTCTTGCTTTGAAAATCACAGCCTCCCCTGTTAATTCAGAATCTGAACCACGCTGTATAGAGTAGGTTTTGGCACTTGGTTTGTCTGTCAGTCAAGGATGAAAGTTTTGTAGGATATTGCCTACATTTTCTCTGGCAGGCGTCTCTTTTTCACTGCGAGCATTATTTAATGTATAGTATTCATAGTTGCGGAGAATGCGGCTTGTCAGGAGTTAACTATTTGATTACATTGCAAGAAAAAGGAGACTGCTTTGGCGGATTCAAAGGCAAATAGCATTACTCTCAAGGTTGATGGGCCGCTGGTTTGCCGTGGTGAGATTACCTTGGTTAATGCTGCGGGCGAGGTTTTGCTGAAGGACAGTGAGGTTTGGCTATGCCGGTGTGGTGAGTCGAAAAAAATGCCTTTTTGTGATGGCAACCACCGGCAGGCGGGGTTTCGTGATGCGGGTGAATTTGAAGATGAGCGGGCGGAAACTCTGGATAGCTGCATCGGCCCACTGCTGATTAGCGTAAAGCCGAATGCCATGCTGAGTATTAAAGGGCCGGTGACGATACAGAGTGCTGACGGTCGCTTTCATAGCCAACGTAGCCGTGGCGCATTGTGCCGTTGTGGTCACTCGGGTAAGAAACCTTTTTGTGACGCCAGTCATAAACGCTGTGGCTTCAATGTGGATTGAAGCATGTTATTTGGTTTCTTTTGACTATGCGCCAGGGATGAAGAAAGGCAGTAAATGTGACGCCGACTGAATACTACCAGCGGGAACTGGAAAGCGGCAAGCTTAAGCCCGATCCAGTCCAGGCACAGGCGGTAGCCGCGAGTCAGCGGCTACACAATGAGCTGCTGGCTACTGTTGTTCGAAGAAGCAGCGGTTGGCGGCGTTGGTTTGTAGTACACCCGCCTGCGCCACAGGGCCTGTATTTTTGTGGTCAGCCGGGTCGCGGAAAAACCTTGTTGATGGACTATTTTTATGCGTGTTTGCCCTTTGCGGAAAAAAATCGGGTTCATTTTCATATCTTTATGCGTGACATTCATCAGCAACTCAGGAGTTTGCCTAAGTCGCCTGATCCACTGGTGATTGTTGCGAAAAAGATCGCGGCGAATATTCGGGTGTTATGCCTGGATGAGTTTCATGTACATGATATTGCTGATGCCATGCTCCTGGCGGGCTTGCTCAAGGCGTTATTTGATCATGGTGTGACTCTGGTAACCACTTCCAATATTGCGATTAACGATCTGTACAAAAATGGTCTGCAACGTGATCGTTTTCTCTATGCCATCGCTCTGTTACAGGAACATACGCAACAAGTTGTGCTGGATGGTGAGCGGGATTACCGATTGGCATTACTGGAAAAAAATCAGGCCTATTATGTTTTGAGCAAGACTCAGGCCCGTTTCCAACTGGAGCTGAAATTTAATGCCTTAGCACCATGTCCGCCCAAGCATAATCGACAGCTCGATATCAATGGACGCAAGATCGATTATCTCGCGTTAGCGGATGATGTGATCTGGTTTGATTTCGATGCACTCTGTAACACGCCCCGGTCGGTGTCTGATTATCTGGAGATTGCGCAGATGTTTCACGCCGTACTGATCAGCCACGTTTATGTAATGGGCGAGGCGCAAGACAGTATTGCCCAGCGTTTTATCTACCTGATAGACACGCTTTACGATCATAATGTTAAGTTAATTCTGAGCGCAGAAAATCCCATGCAGGAGTTGTATTCAGGCCGCCGTCAGCGCAATGCTATCCAGCGAGCCCTGAGTCGCCTGCACGAGATGGGCGGGCGGCCCTATCTGGCAAAGCCGCACTTGCTACGAGGCGCATGATGTCCTTTACGATGCAGAATATCGGCCTGGTCCACTCCTGTTTCCGGGAAAAATTTGGTATTCCACGTCAGCCGGGGCTGGTAGCGGAAGCACGGGCGGAGATTGAAATCCTTTCGCCCTATGATCGGGACGAAGCGTTTAATGGTTTGCAAGATTTTTCCCACCTATGGGTAATTTTTGTATTTCATCAGTGTTTGCGGCAGAAATGGAAGGCCACC
>JAADGZ010000130.1:0-12274 GCA_013152045.1 Gammaproteobacteria bacterium | reverse complement strand
TCCCCCGCCGCGCTTAGGTGGTAACCGACGAGTGGGTGTATTTGCTTCCCGTTCCACTTTTCGACCTAATCCGCTTGGGCTATCGGTGGTGAAACTGGACGCTATCACCCGCCGACAGGGGCGCCTGTATTTGCAGATCAGTGGGGTCGATCTGCTGGATGGGACGCCGGTGCTGGATCTTAAACCCTATCTACCTTATGCCGACAGCCTTCCACAGGCGACCAGCGGCTATGCGCCAGAGGCACCGCAGCCGTTCGGTGCATTGCTATTCAGTGCTGAAGCTGAGGCTCAGTGTCAGAAATATGCTCAGGATTATGCCGGGGGATATACACAGTTACGCAGCCTGATTGTTAGTCTTTTGCAACTGGATCCCCGTCCGGCTTACCGTGCCCATGCACAGGCAGGAAGTGAGGAGATTTATGCCATGCGCCTGCTTGATTTTGATCTTAAATGGGAAATCCGAGGTGAGGAAATTTATGTTTTGTGCTTGGACAGTACTGGATAGGGAGAGGATAAACAGCGATAATCGAAGTTCCTCAAATTAGTGTCCTTTGAACCATGACTAACAGTATCTTTTCTTCACCCTCACGTTTCTCTTTGGCATTCAATCAAGGGCTGGTGGAAATGTTAAACCATGACAGCCTGGGCACCTTGATTCTAGGCTGCGCCAACGCCACTTTTGATCCCTTTATTTTTGAAGCTACCCATTCCGCCTTGCGAACCCAGTTCAGAAAACTGGAGAAACTTTTTCTGGATGACTTCAGGCAAGGTCGGCAGGTCAATGAAAGTGATGAAGATCTGCTGGTATTTTTAAAAATGCTGGTGGTCGGTTTCGATGAGCTGGCGCAAACCGCGTTCCGACATGAAGATGAATGGGAGATTCAGTTCAACCAGGTGCGGGCCTTTCGTCCCCGGCGTATGAGTAGTGAGGTTGCCGGGGGTATTTATGCGCCATTTAATGATAACGGCTTTCATTTCAACAAACCCTTCATGCAAAAAGAATGTTTCTGGGAAGGGGATTTGAACGGTCGGCCAGCGGCGCTGTACTATAATAAATATCCTTTTATTGACTACCACGGGGTGTTGTTACCCGAGCGGCAGAAAAACATGCCGCAGTTTCTACATGAGGAATATCACCACTATATTTGGCAATTAGCGGAACAATTGGGTGAAAAACTGCCGGGTCTGGGCTACGGCTATAATTCCTGTGGCGCTCATGCCTCGGTCAATCACCTACATTTCCAGATGTTTCTGCGCCCGCGAGGACTGCCTGTTATGGCGGCGCATTGGCATCACAATGGCGGTAACAAGCCATATCCCGCCCAGTGTGAAAGATTGAACGATTGCTCTCAGGCATGGTCCTATATCAACAATTTACACCAAGTCCAGATCCCCTATAACCTGATTTACCTGCCCGGCGAGCTCCTGATATTTCCACGTAAACGTCAGGGGGATTACCAACAGGCAAGCTGGAGCGGGGGCTTTTCCTGGTATGAAATGGGCGGTGGCACGATTACCTTCAACCGTCAGGCGTACGATGAGCTGGATGCGGAAGATATTATTGACGAGTTTGAGAAACTGCGTCTGCAACCAAAAGGCTGTGTGGCGTCACCTGAGCAAGTATAATACTGGCTCAAGGATCTCCTTTATTTATAAAGAGTAAGCTGATGATGAGCAAAAAACTGGGTAGATATTTTTTCGCAATGATGCTGGGACTGGTAGTCAACCTGCCATTGACAGCATCGCAGGCGGCCACTGTTGCTAGTTCACCGCTATTTTCGACCTTTGACAATAAACCGGCAAAGATTGCCGATTATATTGGCAATAAAAAATGGTTGCTGGTCATGATCTGGGCTTCAGATTGCCATATTTGTAACCGTGAAGCGTATACTTACGTGGATTTCAATTTTAAGCATGAAGACCGTGATGCTCGCGTGTTGGGGATTTCGATTGATGGACAGGCAAAAAAGAAAGCGGCGGAGTTGTTCATCAAACGCCACGATATAAACTTTCCTAATCTCATCGCTGAGCCGGACAGGCTGGCGGACTGGTTTGAAAAACTGACCGGGCAGAACTGGATGGGAACACCAACCCTGCTGTTGTATTCGCCTGATGGCGAGTTGCGGGTGCAGCAAATAGGCGCAATACCATTAGAGTTGGTTGAAAAATTTATTCAACATGATTCGGCCCGCAAAATATCGGCAGTTGAGAAAGTAAATCAAGGAAGCTAGATTTTATGGCGATACTGGTTCAGTACAATAATGCCGGAATAAAATTTCCCATTGACCGGCAGCGTACTCGGATTGGTCGCGGCACAGATAACGAGATCTGTATCGATGACGAGCTAGTGAGCAAGGAACATGCGGTTATCGAAGTGTTGCTGAGTTCAGAAAAGGACGCCCAGGTCGATTACCTGTTGCAGGATCTGGACAGCACCAATCACACCTTTGTAAATGACCAGCCGGTGTCACTGTACAAGCTGGCGAATGGCGATGTGATTCGCATCGGGGTTAACAACTTCCGCTTCGTCGATGATAATGATGGCGGGCTGGATGAAACTTCAAAACTGTATAAAACCTGGATTCCGGGTGTGTTTTATACGGGCAATAAGAAGTAATACAGAAAAGCGTTTTATTTTAGCTTCTTCCCTGGTTGGTAATCGACAGGAATTCGAAACACGCATTTAGAGATTGGCGTTTTCCTGAATGAAGCTATTGATGAACGAGACGGGTTGGGCACCACTGAAACGTGCCTTCTCTTCACCATCCTGAAATAGAATAACCGTTGGAAAGCCCCTCACTTTATAACGCCCGGCCAGCTTCATGTTTTCATCTTCATCCACTTCGACTTTAGCCAAGGCCACGCGACCGTCAAGACCGGCTATAACCTGAGCAAGGATGGGGGATATGACGGTGCAGGGAGAGCACCAATCGGCCCACATATCGACCAGCACAGGCCGTTGCCGGGATGTTTCGATGACCTTTTGTTCAAAGTCATCCAAGGATACATTATAGATATCAGGATTGTCCTGTGTGCTAGGCATAGTTTTGTCATTCGTAGTAAAAAATCAAAGTATAATATGATACTCGTCTGTCAGGCGAGATCGGAATTTTTAACAAGCAGTCAACAAAGTACCAGATTATAAGAGAAGAATATGTCAGAACGTGATATTGAAATGGAAGCGAAGATATTGAAGGAGAGCATTCTCAGTGCCAGCGGCCTGAATTCGGAAACCTTGCAGATTGGTATCAAGGGCGATCCTTCTTTGCGAGAAACCACCTATGCGCGCAAGAAATACAATAGCAAGGTGGATAGTCTTTATGAACCACTGGCCGTCAATTTCAAGGAATTGCTGTTAAACCGCAGTACTTTCCGTTTATATATTGGCTTTAATAACGGCGAGATTCGAACCGCCTCTGTGTTTGATCCCATGCGCATCGAAGTTCACGAAGCGGAAAAAATGGCCGATCAGGATTACATTGAACGCCAGTTCCCGGCCGTGAGTTACGAAGACAAGATCCGCCTGGTGAATGATATTTACTGGAATATCGCCTCTAACCCAATTTATAAGAAACTGCCGGGGTACTGGCAGAGCATACTCAACAAGCGCAATGCAGAGTGGGAGCCGATGGAGAAGGAGGAAATCATCCATGTGATTTCCACACTAAAAGTGCTGCGTGATATGCCGGACTACTATATCCGCAATGTGACTATTTGTATGGTACAGAGTTTTGTGCGCATTCAATTTAACTGCGATGGTACTCAGTTAGTTAGTGCAGAGAATTATCAACACTTTTTAGAGGCAAATCTGATCGGCTCAGAAGAGCGTGCCTGAGCGGGCGTTGTCTGTGATGAGATTAGGTGGTGTTCCTGTTCTGAATCAGGAGCGGGGTCAGCGCCTTTGACAGCTCAATGGGATCAAACTTTGGTATATAGGCATCGGCTCCCACCTTGCTGCCCAGCAACATATTGGCATCAGCCGATAGAGACGAATGCATGAGTACCGGAATACCTTTGAAGCGGGCGTCAGCTTTGATGTTTTTAGTCAGCACATAACCATCCATACCGGGCATTTCAACATCGGTAATAATGGCCTGGATCATTTCGCTTACGGGGGAATGGCTGGCCTCGGCGCGAGTGGCAATTTCCTGAAGTTTTTCCCAGGCCTCTTCACCATTTTTGGCGCTGTAATAATTTGCTCCCAGACGATCAAGGGTGTTCTCGATCTGGCGGCGGGCAACGCTGGAGTCATCGGCAAAGAAGACCGTAGCGGTCTCCTCTAGACGCTCGATACCGTCGAACTGGCTGGGATCATCCAGTGTCCCGGCCGTTTCTGCGAGCACTTTTTCTACATCCAGCAGCATGACGATACGCTTGTCTTTGAGTTCGGTTACGGCTGTGATCAGGCCGCCCATGCGGTTAGCCATCATGGATGGTGGAACTTTGATGTCATTCCATTCGAGTCGCAGAATTTGCTCTACTGAGTTGACTAGCAGCGCCTGGGTAGACTTGTTGTATTCAGTCACAATCAGTTTGCTGGGCGGCTCATCAACCGCCATGCCGCAAAAATGCGCCATATCGATAACCGGGATCATCACGCCACGCAGACTGACCATGCCTTTGACACCCACTGGCATGTCTGGTGCGCGGGTAATTTCCGGCACCTGGATGACTTCGCGGATTTTGAAAACATTTAGGCCGAAGACTTCCTCGCGCTGGGTATTGGCATCGAGACCAAGACTGAAAAGAAGGATTTCCAGCCGGTTTGCGCCTGCCAGTTTGGTGCGCTCGTCAACAGAAGTAATAAATGATGAGTTCATGTGCCTATCCTGTCTTCCAACAAATTTTACGTCTACTTTATCTATTTTCTCCGCCTGTAGATTCTGATTTGGCCGAGATTTATGACATACTGTGCTAATACACTATGCGTCTATATAACGGCGCATGGAAAAATTACTGAAGCAAAATCTGTCCTGAAAGGCTGTGCAGGTGGGAATTTTCTCGCTCTGAAGCTAGCCGGCAGATCAACAAAATATGGGAGAGACATTAAATGTCCACAGATAATATCACTGAATTACAGGTTGTCGATCATGCACAGGGCGAGGGTGACGAAGCGGTTGCGGGCAAATCTATTGTTGTGCACTATTCCGGCTGGTTGTATGACGAGGATGCCGAGGACAACAAGGGTAGCAAATTCGACAGCTCTCTCGATCGGAACGATCCCTTCTCTTTTGTGCTCGGTGCCGGCATGGTTATCAAGGGTTGGGATCAGGGCTTTGCCGGGATGAAAGTTGGCGGCAAACGCAGCCTGATTATTCCGCCGGACATGGGTTATGGTGCAGCGGGTGCGGGTGGTGTGATTCCGCCCAACGCTACTCTGATGTTTGAGGTGGAGCTGTTGGAAGTCCGCAGCTAGAAGACCGTTGAGGTAACAAAAAAAGGGAGCCTTAGGCTCCCTTTTTTCATGTCAGCGGCGGCGGTTATCAACTATTTGCAGTGCTGACTTCTTCGCGTGGCTTCCTTTCGTTGGCAATATTGACTTTCAGTTCCCGGCCCTGGAACTCTTCGCCCTGCAGGGCTTTAATCGCTTTCATGGCATCGCGATGGTTCATTTCCACAAAACCGAAACCACGGGGTTTGCGGGTGACGCGATCAGTCATCAGGCGTACAGCATGGACTTCGCCATATTTCTCAAATAGTTCACGTACTGCGTTGTTCGAAGCGCGAAAAGCCAGATTGCCGACAAAAATGGACTCCATTTTGCTGGCTGTGGCAGGGATGATGCGGGTGGCTGCCAGCAAAGAGCCAATCAAGGCACCCGTTAGTACGCCATAGGCAAAACCGCGGGCTGCACCGAGGTTTTCAATGGAAAGCTGAGGAGCGAGGAAAAAGGCCACTAAACCAAGAATAGTGGAGATGACCAGGGATTTCATAAAGTATTTTGCAGTGGGAAATGTAAATTTCATAGGCTCGTTTACTCTCTTTTTAATCATCGTTGTAATTATCATGTGCCCCTGAAACAAGATGGGTGGGGCAGGTTCCAAACAGGATTTTGCCCTGAGAGGGCAGTTCCTGAATGATGATTCTACACCTATAATTAACTATTCGTCTTCCCTGATTTGCCCCTGATTATTGACAGGATATTGAATATTAAGGAATTATAATAAATGACTCGAGTCCGTTTTAGCCTTAATTTGCCAGCGGAAACCTATCGTCGCTATTATCAGGGACAGGCAAATATGGTGCAGGTTAGAAGCCTGGACGGTCAGCGACTGCGTTTTCCAGCGGCTATTTTGCGGCCCTATCTGAGCCACGCAGGGGTGTCTGGGCTATTTGAACTGGAGTTTGACGAGAATCAGCGTTTTGTTTCGCTACAGCGTCTGGCATCGGCCTGAAACTAGACTATTACAGACCAACAAGCGCCTGAATGGCACCGGAGATCATCGAAATAGCCGGCCAGATGAGCTTTGACAGGAAACCGGTTGCAAACAGAGCGAGGATGATGAACAGCCCGTAAGGTTCCAACTTGCTGAGTGAATGGCCCAGTTTTGCCGGCAGCAGGCCGACAGCCACGCGTCCGCCATCCAGCGGTGGCAGGGGAATGAGATTAAACACCATCAGCAGCACATTGATCAGGATGCCGATGCTACCCATATAGATCAGCGGCTGTGAGACAAACAGCATGCCAGCAGGCAGAAGTAAGGCCACCTTGGCGATCAATGCCCAGGCAAAGGCCATAAGCAGATTAGAAGCCGGTCCGGCTGCAGCGACCAGCACCATGTCGCGTTTGGGATTGCGCAGGTTGCGGTAATCAATCGGTACCGGTTTGGCCCAGCCAAAAGCGATACCGAGCGTGGCGACCATGATAATCGGTACCAGCAGGGTGCCAAAGGGATCGATATGTTTGATTGGATTCAGGGTCAGGCGGCCAAGCATATCGGCGGTGTGGTCACCTAGCTGTTTAGCGACCCAGCCGTGGGCGACTTCATGCACGATAATGGCAAACAGTATAGGCAGGATGGCAACGGAAATAATTTGGATAGTAGACAGGTGCTGGAGCATGACAATTGGACTATAAAAATGCAGTGGCCCCAGTATACCAGAGTTTAATGAGGTAAATAATTTGATTTCAGCGGCAGACAAACTGATTGCTCACCGAGGTTATCCTTGCCACTACCCCGAAAATACACTTGCAGGTATTATTGCCGCCATTACTGTCGGTGCTCGCTTCATTGAAGTGGATGTGCAACTGACCGCTGATAGTGTTGCCGTGCTGTTTCATGATCGGGATCTGCAACGCCTGTGTGGCCGATCTGGTGCCCTGCATGACTATCACTGGCAGCAAGTGCGCACTTTCTCGGTTCGCGATCCGAGCAACGCTCATCGGCAGGAGCCTCTTAGCAGGCTGAAAGATCTGGCCAGCCTGTTGCTGGCACATCCTGGTATCACCGCCTTCATTGAGCTTAAACGCATCAGTCTCGCGCACTTTGATGAGAATGCGATGCTGGCGACAGTGTTTGCTGATCTACAAGCGGTATTGGGCCAATGCGTGATGATTTCCTACTCCCTCTCAGCGTTGGAAAAAGTACGCAAACGCGGCTGCCAGCCGATTGCGGTAGTGGCCGATGACTGGCATGCCCTGAGTCAGCCACAGGTGCAGGCATTGCAGGCGGAATATCTGTTCTGTGATATTGCAAGCCTACCTGATGAAGGTTATTTGGCGTTGTCGGGATCGCGCCTGGCAGTGTATGAGTGTACCGATGCCGAACAGGCAAGGGCGCTGCTGAGTCGGGGTGTCGATCTGGTCGAGACCTTTGCTATCGGTGAGATGCTGGCCAGCTTGCAGATGGATGTTAAGCCGTGAACAGCGTTGATTACGATATAGTGATCATCGGCGGCGGTATTCAGGGTGTGGGGGTGGCACAGGCGGCTGCAGCCGCCGGTTACCGGGTTTTACTCTTAGAAAAACAGGCCATCGCTTCAGCGACTTCAAGCCGTTCCAGCAAACTGATTCATGGGGGCCTGCGTTATCTTGAAACGGCCCAGTTTGGATTGGTTAGAAAAGCATTACGGGAGCGCGCGATTCTTTTGCACATTGCTCCTGATTTGGTCAGGCCGATCGTATTTCATATTCCCGTGTATAAAAACAGTTCTCGAAAATCCTGGCAAATCCGGCTGGGGCTGAGCCTGTATGCGCTGCTTGGCGGATTAACACCGTTGACTCGTTTCAAACACTTTTCCAGAGCGGAGTACTTGTTGTGTGATGGTTTACAGACGGATGAACTGTCTGCCTTATACCGCTACTGGGATGCGCAAACGGATGACGTCGCCTTGACTCGCGCAGTCATGCACTCCGCGCTTGAACTGGGTGCAAAATTACGCTGTCCAGCCGAGGTTATTTCAGCATGCCATGCAGATAATATTTATCAGCTTCGCTACCGGGATAAAAACGGAGAAAAACAGCTCAGTTGTCATGCTGTGGTGAATGCCAGCGGGCCGTGGGTGAACGCAGTATTAAAAAAGATTGCACCACAGTCGTCCCGCCTGGCTGTCGATCTGGTGCAGGGCGCGCATGTGTTACTGGATGCGCCTGCGCCATCGGCTATTTATTATGTCGAAGCGCCAACCGACAAACGTGCTGTGCTGATTATGCCCTGGCAAGGCAAGACCCTGGTGGGTACGACAGAAACCCGTTTCCAAGGCCAGCTCGATATGATTCGTCCCACAGAAGAGGAAATACGCTATTTACAGGCGGTTTATCGTTATTATTTTCCTCATCGAGGAACGAATATTATCGACGCTTTTGCTGGTGTACGTGTGTTACCCAAAGCGGAAGGCCGTTTTTCCAATCGGCCTCGGGATACGCTGTTGCATATGAGTTCACCTGGTTTATTGAGTTTATATGGCGGTAAGCTCACCGGTTATCGGGCCACGGCAGAACAGGTGATCAGTCACTTGCGATCCTGTTTGCCTAAACGTAAGGCTAAGGCAAATACTGCAAAACTGAAGTTGTATCTGCCGAGTGATTAATCTCCGTTGGGTTTAATTCCCCGCTGCTTGTAGCGAAAAACGGTAGGATGGGTAGAGCGAAGCGAAACCCATCAAATAATACTACGCAGCTTCTCTCGTTCCCACGCTCTGCGTGGGAACGCATACCGGAGCTCGGCCAATGGATCGATCTTGCCACAAGCTCATTAGCCCGGGATAAACGCATTTTGTTAGTCTGACAATGCCGCATTATGCATTCCCACGCAGAGCGTGGGAACGAGAGAATAGCCTCTTTCAGGGGCTTTCATCATACCACGCGCTCTGCGGGTGGTATCTTTCGTTCCCACGCTCCGCGTGGGAACGCATACCGGAGCTCGGCCAATGGATCGATCCTGCCACAAGCTCATTAGCCCGGGACAAACGCATTTTGTTACTTTAACAATGCCGTATTATGCGTTCCCACGCGGAGCGTGGGAACGAGAGAAAGAATACTACGCAGCTTGCTGCGAGGTAGTTTATTTAGCCGCGGGGGATGTGTTCAAGATACCAGGCGACTCTGTTGGTTTCTTGTTTTGAGTTCGTTTTGCATGAGCATGTTCCATTCTGTATAGCGAGCCTCCAAGGCCGCATTGGGCTGTGGTGTAAACCATATTCCAATGTCCGTTTCCGGCCAGTGTTCGGGGCAGTCTGCCAGCAGGAAGGCAATCCCGCGTGCAGTGGCTTCAATTTCTCGGGGTCGATAGACGGGCAGGTTGGAGAGATCGGCCAGTCGCTGACAGAGACCATCGATTTGTGCCAGGCCGCCGGTGATCTGAATTTGTTCGGGCGGTGAAGCAAGGTGGTGCATTTTTTCAAGGTTGGCATTAAGCAGAAAAATAATGCTTTCGGCTACGGCGATAGCTTTTTCCTGTTTGCTGCCCTGACCATGAAAACAGGATTTAAAATCAGCAATCCACCAAGGCGAACCCAGACCGCCGACACCATTGAGAAAAACCGGTGGCTGGTTTGGTTCCTGCAACCATTGGTCGAGTTTTTCAAAAATATTATCGATGCCTTCTTCTCGGGCCAACCATTTTAGTGCTGAGGCTGCGCCATTGACGGTGCCTTCGAGGACATAGTCGCAGTCTTTATTATCTTTTTGCAGAACCAGGCTGGTGAGCAGATAGCTGCTGAAAATGCGTGCCATACCGGAAGGGCGGGAGACAAAGGCACCGGTGCCGATGTTAACGTAGGCAGTATCCGGTTGCACCGCGCCATAGGCATAAATAGCGGTAGATTGATCGCCACTGAGCAGGCGCAGGGGAATGGAGATATCCTTGATAGTCAGATTGCCAAAACCATACAGGTTAGGAACTATCTTCGGTAGAGCTTGTGTTGGCAGACCAAAGAGCTTGAGCAGTTCAGGATCCCAGTCACGATTGCGAATGTTTAGCAACTGGGTGCGTGAAGCATTGACTGGATCCGTGAGCAGGCGCGGTTCGTCCAGTAGTCGATAAAGGATAAAGCTGGCCATGGGGCCAAAGGCCAGCCGCCCTTCATCTGCAGCTTGTTTCACTTCGGCAATATTATCCAGACACCAGCGTAATTTGCTGGCACCGCAGTGTGAATTTAGAAACAGGCCGGTACGCCGGTGAATGAAATTGGTCTGCGGTTTAAGTTGTTGCAGCCATTGATGGGCACGGCGATCCTGCCAGCCTAGAATGGGCATCAGTGCTTCGCCTGTTTGTTTATCCCAGCAGGCAATATTCGAGCGCTGGGTGGCAAGGCCGGCCGCACTGATATCCCGACGACGTTCGCCGAGGCTATCCAACACCTTTTCGATAGCGCGTCGGATCGATGCCAGCATTTCTTCGGCGGGATATTCCACGCGATCATCGCTGGGTTGCTTGGCTTCCAGGGCTTCTCGGGCCTGGGCAACGAGCTGGCCATTGTTATCGAAGACCATGGCGCGGCTGGCCTGTCCCCCCTGATCAAGACAAAGATAAAGATTATTGATAGCGGTAAAGTCCTGTGACATTTTTCTGGTTACGGGTTAGCTAAATAATAGCATTTTTGAGTTACAGATATTTTGCAATAAGTGCATTATCGTAGTTGGCGGGAGGCAAAGGAATGCGCACCTGGTAACCGCCACCGGGAGCCTCTTGCATGGTTTTGCCATGCAGATCTTCCATGTGCTGCAATTGCACTTCGTGGTTACCGGCAGGCTTGATGATCTCGAGCCGGTCACCGCAGCCAAATTTGTTTTTGACCATCACCTCGGCCAGTCCTCGCTCCTGGTCATAATGCTGTATCTCGCCGACGAACTTCTGTGCATGACTGAGCGAGTGACCAGTGAGATAGTTCTGGTAGTCCTGATCGGCATGGCGCTGGTAAAAACCTTCGGTGTAGCCGCGATTGGCCAGGCCGTCCAGTTTGCCGAGCAGCTTAGGATCAAATTGCCGCCCGGCAAGCGCATCATCAATGGCTTGCCGGTAGAGTTGTGCAGTGCGGGCAACGTAATAATGAGATTTGGTGCGACCTTCAATTTTGAAGGAGTTGATGCCCATTTTAGTCAGTCGCTGAATGTGGCGTATGGCGCGTAAATCACGCGAATTCATAATGTAGGTGCCGTGTTCGTCTTCGAGAATAGGCATGAGTTCGCCGGCCCGGCCCGGTTCTTCAATAAGATAAACCTGATCCGCAAGTGGATGACGCTCAGGTTTTCCACTCTTGTCCAGCGGCGGAGCTTGTTGCATGGCAGCAAAGGCATCAAAGTCAATTTTTTGTGCATCGCCACAATCGTTGTCTGCAGATGATTGCAGGGTGTATTGCCAACGGCAGGAATTAGTGCAGCTGCCCTGATTGGGATCGCGGTGGTTGAAATAGCCGGATAACAGACAGCGTCCCGAATAGGCGATGCAGAGTGCGCCGTGAACAAACACTTCCAGTTCTATTTCCGGGCAGCGCTGGCGGATTTCCTCGATCTCATCCAGCGATAGTTCGCGGGAGAGAATAATACGTTCAATGTCGAGACTGTGCCAGAATTTTACTGCCGCCCAGTTTACGGTATTGGCCTGTACCGACAGATGCACCGGGATTTCTGGCCAGCGTTCACGCACCATCATAATCAGGCCGGGATCAGCCATAATCAGCGCATCCGGTGCCATGGCGATCACCGGTTCCATATCGGCGATATAGGTTTTGAGCTTACTATTGTGCGGCATGAGATTGCTGGTGAGAAAGAATTTTTTTCCCAGACGGTGGGCTTCAGCGATGCCGGTTTCCAGATTTTGCAGGGTAAAATCAT